>DASPVS010000132.1:0-4652 GCA_035622235.1 Acidimicrobiales bacterium
CGGCTCTTCTAGCCTGTGCCACGGCTACCATCTGGGGGCTGGTGGCCACCTTCATCAAGACCACGACCGAGACTTTGTCTCAATTCGGAGTTGCAGGGACGTTCGTCCACTGGCCCGTGTACGCCCTTGCGGCCGCAGGCCTAGCCGCAGAGATCCTCAACCAAGTCACGCTGCACGTAGGGCCGTTGAGCGTCTCCCAACCCTTCCTCGTCATCGTCGACCCGATCGTGAGCATCGCGCTGGGAGTTTGGGTGTTCGACGAGTACTTCACCGAGAACGCCGCGCGTCTTGCACTCGCCGTCTTGGCGTTTGCAGGGATGTGCGTGGCGGTCAGTGTGCTCACACGGACCGCACCTTCGACCATGGAAGCAACTCCAGCGAAGACCAAAGCCTCCTAGCGGACCGATACGGTGGGTCGGTGGACAGTCCAGGGCGGCTCTTGGCCTCAGGTCGCGACGCCGACATCTTCGAGTATGGGACAGGCGCCGTCCTTCGGCGCTCGCGCGAAGGACACTCTCTCGCTACAGAGGCACGAGTCATGGAGTACCTCCATAACCACGGATATCCGGTGCCAGCGGTCGAGGACCTTAGCGACGACGAGACAGAGCTCGTCATGGAGCGTATCGAGGGCCGATCAATGGCAGAGGCGAGCTTGCACGCCCCATGGACGCTAACGCGCCAAGCACAGGCTCTAGGCGAGTTGCACCTACAGCTCCACGAACTTTCTGTCCCAGAGTTTTTGGGACCTGCCCCGGTAGGTCGAGGCGCTTCTATCGTCCACCTTGACCTCCATCCCTTGAACGTCGTCATTGGCCCGAAGGGCCCCGTGGTCATTGATTGGACAAATGCAGCACAAGGAGACCCGCTCACAGATGTCTGCCTCGCGTGGCTGTTGGTCTGTTCCGGACAGATTCCCGACAACTTTGCAATGGCCAAGTTCCAACGTTGGGCACGGCGTCGCTTTGCCGATGCGTTTCTCAAGAACTTCGACCGCGAGCGTGTCTCGGGTCAACTTCGAGAGGTGGTGTCGTGGAAGGCGCGGGACCCCCACATGAGCACGAAGGAGATCGAAGAGATGTGGGCCATGGCGGAGCACACTCGCTAGCCGGAGCACACTCGCTAGCCGAAGACTGGCACTGATCGGCGCCGCCGGGGCGGTTTCCCGATCCAACGTGATGAATCGGCCGCCACGAGCACCCGTCCACGACCCACTAGTGCCACGTCCCTCGTGGTTCTGACAGAAGCTGAAGGAATCGTCAGCGACGTTACCGCCGGCTGTGCCGATCCCCGAAGGACTTGCTGCGCAGGTCCCTCGGGCCGTTGGACGACCATCGTGAAGCGTGATTACATGAATTGACTTCTAGCGGGAGGTAGTCATGGCGGGCATCGGGGGATGGCGTTATTGCTCGTGGGCGGGGATCCGTCGCTCCACGAGGATCGCCAGAATCTTTGGCACGGTGGCGCTGGGGCTGGGTGTTCTGGTGGTGCATCCCTCGGTCGCATGGGCAAGCCCGAGCATCTCCAACGTGTTGTTCGCGGGTAACACGTCATCGAACACGATCACCATCACCGGATCGGGCTTCGGAACGACGCCACCTTCCGGAACTTCGGACGACAGCAATTATTGCGGTTCCTACAGCAACAACGGCGAAGACTACGGGACAAGCCTCTACATAGTGGACAACAATGCCGGCGGCGGCTTTCAAGCGGGCGAAGGGAGTCCCTCGACTCCGCCTGGAGCGTGCGTGGGCTTGATCGTCGACGAGTGGACCGCAACCCAGATCGTCCTCAGCTTCGGAAATGCTTACAACACGGCTTTTAACTGGTACATAGCGGCGGGCAATTCCTACACGATGTACGTCGAAGGGGCGAGCTTCAGCGGCACGGTCGAGTTCAACACCCAAGACATCTATACCGCGTACGTGACCAACTCCGGTTCAAGTTCGGTGACGCCGATCAATACCGGAACCGACACCGCCGGCACTCCAATCTCGGTCGACGCCGGACCTTATGGCATGGCGATCACCCCGAACGGGGGCACCGCATATGTGGCTGAATACACGTCGAACACCCTGAGGCTCATTAACACCGCGACCAATACGGAAGGCAAGTCGACGCTCTTTTCCGGCACCCCTGGTCCCATTCGCGTAGCCATCAGCCCGGACGGCGCAACGGCGTACATAGCTAACAACAGCGCAGATACCGTGACTCCCTTCGATATCGCGACGAACACGGCAGGCACGCCGATCTCAGTCGGTTCGGCTCCGGACGGCATTGCGGTCACTCCAAACGGTCAAACCGTCTACGTAGCGAACAGTGGTTCATCAACCGTCACCCCGATCAGCACCGCCACCAATACGCCCGGTACGCCGATCTCGGTCGGCAGTGACCCGTCCGGCGTCGCGATCACACCCGACGGCGCGACCGTTTACGTGGCGAACTACGGGTCCGACACGGTCACCCCGATCAGCACCTCCAACAATACGGCAGGTACGCCGATCCCGGTCGGTCACGAACCCCGCGGGATAGCAATTACTCCAAACGGCGCCACGGTGTACGTCGGCAACGGCGGGTCGGACACGGTCACCCCGATCAGCACTACGAACAATACGCCCGGTACGGCGATCTCGGTCGGCAGTAATCCATTTGGTATAGCGATCACACCCGACAGCGCGACCGTATACGTCGCTAACTACGGTTCGGACACGGTTACCCCGATCAGCACAGCGAACAATACGCCCGGCACGGCGATCTCGGTCGGCAGTGACCCGTACGAGGTCGCGATAACCCCGGACCAAGGGCCTCAAGCCTCACTTGCTGTTACTCCCGCACCCGTAGGGAGTGCGACCGACTTCGACGCCTCTGCCTCGGTAGCGCCGTCGAGCCCCATCGAGTCGTACTCCTGGAACTTTGGCGACGGTCAAGCGGCAACGACCGTTGTGCCTACCACTTCACACGTCTACTCGTCGCCGGGGACCTACACCGCATCGGTCACGGAGACAGACACCGCAGGGGCCTCGACCACGCAGGTCTTCACGGGACAGACGGTGAGCCTGAACGGAAGCTCTGCCGCAGTCGCCTCGAACACGTTCACGATCGTCTCGTGCAATGCGGGTGTCACCTGTAGCGCGGCGGTGTCGAGCCCTGACCAATCGGTCTCGGTTACCGGCACTTCGACGTCCACGACGACCCTCAGCCTCACCGACGTGGTCGCGACCGAGAGCTGTGGCACGACCTTCAGCTATCCGTCCACCGTGTCGACACTCACCGAATCGAACTTCACCTCCAGCGAGGGTCTCGCCGTTACGGTTACCCAAAAGAACGAGGCGACTGCCAAGGGTGTGAAGATCTGTTACCAACCCCTCACCGGCTCTCAGGCGCCCTTCCTCTTGAAGAAGTGCAAAAAGAGCCATCCGACCCCGCCCTGTTACAAGTCGATAACCGAGTCTGGCGGCTCGGTCATAGCTTCGTTCGACGTGCCCGCCGGCGATCCACGCTTCTGGGTTGGAGCGTCCCAGCTGGGTCTCACGAAATTCTCGCCCACCTCCGGAGCACCAGGCTCAACGGTCACGATAAGCGGCAAGTCCCTGGGAGCGGTCACAGGGGTGACGTTCGGTGGCACTGAGGTGGCCGCGACGAATCTGAAGATAGCGGCGAACGGTAAGTCGCTGACCGTGACCGTGCCGGATGGAGCTTTGTCCGGGGCGATCCGAGTAACCGGCGATGGGGGGAGCTTCCCTTCGACGGTGTCTTTCACGGTCACCTGAAGCCTCGGTGACACCGGCCACATCGGCCAAAAGTCCAGGCGAGTGACTATCCGGGTAAAACGCCCGGTGCGTTCAAAGATGCGTGACACGTTCCAAATTGCGTTACCCTCCGCGATGATTCTCGGCAGCCTCCTCCGTCAAGACTCCCGAACGAGGAATCCCTGATTCGTCGCGGGTACCTCACGAAGGGACCAAATCACCGGCCTTGGAGGTGAAGTCAGATGGTCAGCATGCCGCAGGTCGTCTCGATGGACGAATGGCAGAGAGAGCGTGCGGCCCTACTCGTGGCGGAAAAGGAAGTGACTCGCCGCCTTGATGCAATGGCCGCTCAACGACGCCGCCTTCCGATGGTTCGCTTCGACAACGAGAAGTACCTCTTTGAAACCACCGATGGGCCAAAGCGATTGTCGGACTTCTTCGAAGAGCGCCAACAGTTGGCCGTCTACCAGTTCATGGACAACGGCCCAGACGCCTTCTGTCCGGGCTGCACCCACTTCACCGACAACGTGACCGACCTCGTGACCCTGAACGAGGGCGGCGTCAGCTGGCGGACGGTGTCCAATATGCCGCTCGGTCAGATGGAGACCTACTGGGCGAGCCGGAGCTGGACAGTCCCGTTCGCATCGTCGCGAGGGACCTCGTTCGCCATTGACTGTGGAGCCGACGCCGGTTTCATGCTCAATATTTTTTTCAAATACGGCCAAGACGTGTATCGCACCTATGCCACAACTGCTCGCGGCGTAGACAGGTTGCTGTTCGTCAACAACATTCTCGATCTATCCCCCTACGGTCGTCAGGAAGATTGGGAGGACTCCCCCGCTGGCTGGCCTCAGCACCCTACATACGGATGAGACCTGAGTACGGATGAGTCCCACGTACGGATCA
>DASPVS010000133.1:0-4859 GCA_035622235.1 Acidimicrobiales bacterium
ATCCTCGAGGAGCTTTCGCGGGTGGCGACCGTCGACGTATCCCACGAACGGTGGATGGATGTTGTAACCGAGAAGCTCCGCCAGTCGCGTCGGAAGGGTTGACGCCAGTTCCGGAGGCACCACGAGCACGTGGTTTTCGACCGGGCGCAGCCAGGACGCTCCGTAGTGGAGCACCACCCCGAGGCGGTCATGGTCAGTGGTGTTGGACCCGCCCCCGTGCCATACAGAGCCCGTGTACACGAGGGCGTTGCCCGCGGGGATCTCAACGGTGACCGTCGACGTGTCGGGTCCCGGCTGTTTTTCGGCCCACCGATGGCTCCCTGGGACGATTCTCGTCGCACCGTTCGATTCGGTGAAATCGTCGAGAGGCCACATGACGCTCACGACGATCTCGGGATGGGGCCGAGGAAGGGGATAGATCGCGTCGTCAGGATGCAGAACCTGGGCTGGTTCACCCGGACCTATCGAGATGCCCGCCGGGGCGCTCAGCTGGTAGTGGCCCAGGACTCGGTCGAGAACACCCAGGACGACTGGACTGGTGGCCAGCTCGTCGAGCGACCGTGTTTTTGCAAAAAGCCCGTATACACGCCGTGTTCGTCGTCCCTCGAATTCGTCGCGGCCGGGCGGGGTCGAGTCGATGATCAATTTCAGTTCCCGCCGTGCCCAATCGATCTGTTCTCTGGAGGCTGCCGACTCGATCGTTGCGTAACCGTCCCGTTCGAGGCGTATCAAAAGATCATCGACCAGCTCGCCCACGGTCTCTTCATCCGGCTCGTCCACGAAGACCCCTTCCTCTGGACTCGGCCTGGCGCTCCGCGTCGTCTGCGGACCGAATCTTCGTCCAGTAGTGCTCGTCAGCGTGCTGTGTCACCAGCATATGGAAAGGACCGAAGCTGTAGGGCTCCCGGACGTATCTCAAGCTCGAGAGTCTGATCGCCGAGAATTTCCTCGACGGGTTCCGGGGAGCGAGGAGGGTGCCGGTCGTCGCCCTTAGCGCGACGGTCTGCTCGAGGCGCGTGACCATAAGCGAAGAGGCCTTCGATACGAGCCCGTTCGATGCCGGAGCTCGACTAGAACCGAACGGTGCGTCTGCGACGTCAGCGTCGGAAGAACGTCGTGCTGAGCAGCGCAACGCGACCCTCGCTGCGATAGTCGAATCCTCAGAAGACGCCATCATGGCAGCCACTCTCGACGGCACCATCACGGCATGGAACGCTGGCGCCGAGCGATTGCTGGGTTACAAAGCAGAAGAGATCCTCGGGCGCTCGGGCCTGGTGCTGGTTCCTGAAGAAGACCTCGAAGCGCAGTGGGAGCGCTATTCCGAGCTCGCTTCGGGAAACTCGGCCGAGCACTTCGAGACCCGCCGCCGCACCAAGGACGGTCGAGTGATTCCCGTCTCCCTCACCCTCTCCCTCGTCCGCTCGAGTGACGGGACGATCGTCGGCGTTTCCGGAATAGCTCGCGACATAACCGTTCTGAAAGAGATGAAAGAAGCGCTCGCGCGTTCGGAACGACGATTTCGGGCGATGGTACAAGGTGGTCATGACGTGGTCCTGCTGAGCGAGGAGAGCCACCTCGTCACCTATGCGAGCCCCTCGATCGAACGAGTTCTCGGTGTGTGCTCCGAGGACGTCGTCGGAGGCCAGACCGTCGACATGGTTCATCCCGACGATCGCGACGTCGTCGCCCGTTACGCCGAGGCGGCCGCGAGTCGCCCCGGTCACCACGCGCCCATCAACGTCAGGATGTGCCGTTCAAACGGAACCGAAATACACGTCGAGTTGACAGCCACCAACCTCCTCGACGATCCCGACGTGGGAGGGATCGTCTACAACTTCACCGACGTGAGTCATCGTGTGGAAGCGGAGGAGGCCTTGCGTCATCAGGCACTCCACGACGCTCTGACCGACCTACCGAACCGAGCTCTCTTTCTCGACCGGTTGCGAAGCGCGGTCAGACGATCTGCCCGCGACGCCTCCCGGGTCGCCGTTCTCTTGGTCGACGTTGACAACTTCAAGGTGATCAACGACAGTCTTGGACATAGCGCGGGCGACCATCTGTTGAAAGCTGTGGCGAGCCGGATCTCGGGTGCGCTCCGCGAAGTCGACACGGTCGCGCGGTTCGGCGGGGACGAGTTCGTGATCCTTTGCGAACAGCTCGGCTCCGATCAAGAAGCACTGCTAGTGACTCGCCGCGTCCTCGAGGAGATCTCGCGGCCGGTCAGCGTGAGAGGGGAGGATCGGGTAGTGACCGCCAGCATCGGACTGTCGACGCTGGCGGGCGGGAGCGACGACCCCGAGCGATTGTTGCGTGACGCCGACGCCGCCATGTACACCGCCAAAGCCAAGGGCCGAGCCCGCTACGAGGTCTTCGACAACTCGATGCACACGAGCGCGCTCGTGCGCCTTGATACGGAGACGGCATTGCGGCGCGCGCTGGACCACGAGGAGCTAGTCGTTCACTACCAGCCTGTTGTCGACCTCGATGGGGGGAGGATCGTCGGGGCCGAAGCCCTCGTACGGTGGCAGCGTCCGGGACACGGTCTCGTTCCGCCAGGAGGCTTCATAGCGATCGCCGAAGAATGCGGGCTCATCGTGCCCATCGGCGAATGGGTAATGGACCGTGCTTGCCGCGACCTTGCCGATTGGCGGCGACAAGCCGCGGGACCGACTTCGCAAACGCTCGAGCTGGCGGTGAACCTCGCGCAGCGCCAACTCGCCGACCCCCGTCTTTGCCGGGTCGTCGAAACCAGCATTCGGAGTGCCGGCGTACCGGCGGATCGAGTCTGTCTGGAGGTGACCGAAACCGACATCATGGCGGATGCACAGCAGACGGCGCACACCCTTCAGGAGCTCAAGGAGCTTGGCGTGTCCATCGCGATCGACGACTTCGGGACCGGCTACTCGTCGCTCGCATACCTGAAGCTCTTCCCGGTCGACGTCTTGAAGCTGGACCGCAGCTTCGTGGACGGGTTGGGACATGACCCCAACGACACGGCGATCGCGGCAACGATCCTGGCTTTGGCGAGGACGCTTTCGGTCAGATCACTTGCCGAAGGGATCGAAACGGCCACCCAGCTCGCGGAGCTGCGTCGCCTGGCTTGTGACCTGGGTCAGGGTTTCTTCTTTTCGAGGCCGATGCCGGCGGACGAGATCCTCGAACTTTTCGTCAGCGAATCCGTGAGCACCGCCGTTTGACGGAGTCAGGCACGGACGAGAGTGCAGGAGGACTCTCGTTCATCGAGGAACGCCCACCACGCATCGGCTGCGGCCTCAGCAGAAGCAGCGAGCCGGTCACCGTCATCGGTGATCGCGCCGAGAGCTTCCAGCGTCCAGCGCTTGTGTTCTTCGTCCAAGGTCGCGTGGACGTCCCAGAAGCGCGTTCCCGTTCCGTCCAACCCGTAACGGTCGCGTAGGCCAGCCGCCTTGGTCTTTGCGATCTCGGGCGATTGAAACTCATAGGCGGCGAGCGCCGCGAGCGCCTCTGCCGGGCCCTTCTCCATAGCCGACTCGTAAACCTCGACCAAGGCCGATGTGGCCGGAGTTGCATCGGCGAGTGGTCGGGCCCCTACCGAGCGGGCGAAGTCGTCGAAGATTTCGAGGTGTGAAGGACCGTCGGCATTCCCCGTCTCATCAGCGAGATTGGCCAACACCGAGGCCAGCGCTGAGGAACCTTCGACGATTTTCGAGGCCACGTCGGCGAGCAGCGACGGGAGGAGCTGTTCGAAATGGCGGTACTGGGAGGCATACGAAGCGAGGTCTGACAGTGATAAATCACCCGCTTCCCACCGAACGTAGAAGGGGTGGCTCAGCAACCGGCGTTCGTCGGTGATCCGAGCGATGATGAGTTCGACTTCTGTGGGGCTCATCCCGGCATCCTAACTCTCGCCCACTCGATCAAGGCCAAAGGCAGGACCTGAACCCGGTGACCCTCCGAAGTTCCGTTTCAACTGCTTATGGGCCGAGTGGCGCTTGTGGCGCTGTTTTCCACAGGCAAAAAGCGAACCTTCGTTGTGGATAAGTGCGCCACAAGCGCCACAAGCCCTATAAGCACCCGAAAACAAGATCCCCGGCGGACATCGGCTGAGACATCGGCCGAGACATCGGCTGAGACATCGGCCTGAGACCACTCACGCTGGCGCCAACAGAGATGCCGGCATCGTGCAATCCTGAGTGGGCACCGAGAAGAAGCCCGAATTTCGGCCAGGGGTCCAAGTTGCACCCGTCCGACAGGAGAACGACATTCGCCAGACGCCCGCCCCTCCCGCTCGTAGGGGACGGCGTAGGAGTGCCTTGCGTCGACGGTGAAGAACGGCCTTACCTATCGCTCGATTCGGCCGCCTCCACCGCTCCACTGGAGTCGGTACGGGATCGGGTCTACGAGTTCCTTCCGTGGTACTCGAGCATCCACAGAGGCGCCGGATACAAATCGAGGGTCGCAACCGCCGCTTACGAAGAGGCTCGTCTCGCGGCGTTGAGGTTCGCAGACCGCCACGGCGACGACATTGCGATCTTCTGTCGCAACACCACCGAGGCGATCAACATCCTCGCCTACAGGTTACGTCTCTCCCGCCATGACATCGTCGTGACGACCGTCGTCGAGCACCACGCGAATCTGCTTCCGTGGAGTCGGGCCGCGACCTGCCGTTACGTCGAGTGTGACGCGCGTGGCACGTTCGGTGTCGAAGACATCCGCAAAGCGCTCGACACCACGCCGTTGCCACGGCTGCTCGCGATAACTGGCGCTTCGAACATCACCGGTTGGTTACCACCGATCGACGAGATAATCGCTGCCGCGCACGCCGTCGGGGTAAGAGTCTTGGTGGACGCCGCCCAACTCGCACCACATCGCCCATTGCC
>DASPVS010000134.1:0-5366 GCA_035622235.1 Acidimicrobiales bacterium
GACGATCTCGAAGCGTTCGACCTCTACTCGTGTTTTCCGAGCTCGATCGAAGTCGCTCGCGATACCCTCGCCATCGACGTAGACGACGACAGGCCACTCACTCTGACCGGTGGACTGCCGTACCACGGCGGGCCCGGCAGCAACTACGTGACCCACGCGTTGGCGAACACGCTCCAACGCCTGCGCAGCGGAGGCGGTCCAGTGCTGGTTCACGGCAACGGGTACTACCTGACCAAGCACGCTCTGGGCGTCTACACCAACCGGACGAACAAACGGACGACCGAGCCCGACGGGGACCTCCAAAAACAGATCGACGCTCTGACTGCACCGATACCGGTTCTCGCGCCCGAAGACCTAACACGTACAGCGACCGCGACCGTAGCTGCGTATACGGTTCCCTTCGGACGCGACGGTTCCCACGAAGCCGCAATTGCCTTGATCTCGGCGACCGATGGCCCCGATGAGGACCGGCAAGCGACTTCTGGGCAAACCATTCATAGCGTTGTGCGGTGCGGCGAGAAACTTACGTCGGACCTTCTTGACGGGGACGGTGTGGGCTCAACCGTCCTTCTTGAAAAGGAGGACGGGGGCGTCGTCGCGACCGCTGGGTGATCGGCGTCGGTGCGTCGATTGCCGCGGCCGCCGCCGCGGCGGACGGCGCGGAGTAAGTCAGTCCTCTTCGAGAACGAGGGCTTGTTCCGGGCAATTCTCGACACCCGAGCGAGCGTCTGCTTCCCGTCCGGGTGGTACTTCCTCTTTGAGCAGCACGCAGTGACCCCGCTCGTCCGCGTCGAACAGGTCAGGGGCGAGCGTGTAACAACGGCCGTGCCCCTGACAAACTTCGGAATCCAGGCGAATCTTCATTGGGCTGCGGCTACAGGACGTTAACCGGCCGCGGAGAAGACAAGCGGGAGAGTGTGCAGAGAGCGGAGCCCGGGCGTGTACTCGAGCACGGTACCGGGGGCCAGCGAGTAATCGGGAATGCGACGGTGGAATTCCCGGAGAGCCACGCGGAGCTCGAGGCGGGCCAGATGCGAGCCGAGGCAGCGGTGAACGCCGCCACCGAAGGCCAGGTGGGGGTTCGGGTCACGTTCGAGATCCACAAAATGGGCCGAGGGATTCGTCGCATCATCTGTGTTGGCCGACCCGAGCAGCAACATCACTTGTTCGCCCGCCTGGACCGGGCATCCGCCGATCTCGACGTCCTCTGTGACCACGCGTGCCACGGCCGGCACCGGACTTTCCCAACGAAGTAGCTCCTCGACCGCGGCGGGAATCACCGACTCGTCATCGACGAGCTGACGCCGGTGGTCATCGTTCTGGGCCAGATATGCGAAGAAGCAGTCGAGTGAATCCGTGACCGTGTCGAGGCCGGCGATGATGAAGAGGAAGCAGACGTCGACGACTTCTTCCGCGGTGAGGCGCTCGCCGTCGATCTCCGCATGCATTATCCGTGAGAGCAGGTCGTCGGTCTCTTCGTCTCCCCGTGACTGGATCACTTTGTCGAAGTAGGCGTAGATGTCGTTCGCCGCCTTCTTGCGGTAGGGCTCTTGATCGCCGGTGGAGTTTCCCGGTGGGCGGATGATTCCGTCCTTCATGTCCAGGAACAGATCAAGATCCTTGATGGGAAGGCCCATCAAGTGCAGAAAGACGGTGCAGGGCAACGGAACGGCGAATTCCTCGTGCAGGTCACAGGACCCGCGACCTGCAAATCGATCTACCAGATCGGCTACCAAACCGACGACTTCGTCTTCGAGTGCAGCCATGTGCCTCGGGGCGAAAAGGGGATCCAGGATCCGGCGGTACTTGACGTGCTTCGGCGGGTCGATCTGTAGCGGTATGAGTGGGCGGACGTTCCCCAAATTGACAGCGTCGGCACCGGACGAAAACACCGCTGGCTTGCGAAGAGCGGATTCGATGTCCGACCGGCGGGTGACGACGCAGAACTCCTCGCCGATCCGGAAGACGGGTTGTTCCCTGAGCGTTCTGGCGACGGCCCGGGGGTCCTCGGAGGCGGCAAGATCGACTACGGCTGTGGCCCCCGGATCGCGACGAACATCATCACTCGTGGACATCTGGTCTCCCCATGTCGCCCCCCTCATCCCTGCCGGCCCACGTGGGGGCGGCCCTTGCGTTACTACTGCGGCGACCGATGCAGCTCTCGAGGCGCCCAGACAACCTGCGCCGGTCCCCTCAGGTTAGCGTTTCCTGACGCGGATGTCAGTTCTGACGGTGGCGTCAGGTCGTGATTTCCTTGCTGCCTGCTCGAACGGGCCCCTTGCCGCTCAGATGTCCCTAATGAGAGAGTTCCAGCGCGTCCGTCGGAAGACCCCTCATCTCGAAGGGTCGTCCGGGCCGAAGTCGGATCAGAACTGGAATCCAGCTCGAGGATCGGGACTGTTCCGCCTGGGTCTAGGCCTTGGCGAGGGTGGGTTCGGGAACCGTCTCCGGCGGGGCGACAGGGCGCGACAGAAGAATCGAGTCCCTCGCTCGACTCACGGGATCGCACAGTCGCAGCTGCTCTGCAACACGCCCGAGCACTTCGACCAGTCATCTTCCGACCGCGCTGCGAGCCGTTCAGTAGAATGAGAGGGAACGGTCGGGAGGAGTGCGTGGCAGGCGCAGGCGGCGAAAGGACCAATCGGCGCCGTACCAAGCGGTCGTCGCGGCCCTCCACTCCTCATGAATTGGGTCTCGCGCTTCAACGCGCGCGAGCACAGAAGGGCGTAGGTCTCTCCGAATTACACGATCGAACCGGCGTGCCGTGGTCCCAGCTGGAAGCGCTCGAGCAAGGCGACCTCCGCAGGTTCCCGGACGAGAGGACCGCAAGCTCGGCGTTGCGGCGGTATGCGGAGGTCGTCGACCTCGACGACGGTCGTCTGGAAGGGCTCGTGCACGAGAATTGGGAGGCCGGTCTCGTCGACGCCACGACGTCACATTCCGGTGTTGGATGGTCGTCCAAAAGCTCCACAGCGACCCCGACCGTGACCGGGCACCTGAGTCGCTATCCGGGTGACAAATCCCATCTGGAAGCGTTCACACAGACCGCGCAGACGCGAGCAGTCCCAGGTGGAAGGGCCATGGAGCCGGGGTCACACCGAGACGGCATGTTGACCGGCGCGTATCCGGCTGTGCCACCGCTTCGCATCAAACCTGCGAAACGCAAGCCTCCGATACTTCTGCGGATGACGGTGTGGCTGACCATACTTCTCATCGCGGTCGGTCTGGCCGGTCTGGCTCTTCACCGCTGGCGTCCTCAGGTTCTCAAGGACATCCACCTCATGACCGGCCCACCCGCGCCGAAGGCCGCCGCCCCTCATCATTCACAGCATCCAGGGCCTCCTCTCGTGACCTCGAGCTCCAACGGACCCAACAGTGAGCAGATGACTGTGAGGGCTCGCAATTACGAAGTGGTCGTAAGGGCTCTCCAGCCTGCTTGGATACAGGTCACGACACCTGCGAGCTTCACCCCGGTTTTCGCCCGAACGCTTGCGGGCGGCGAGCAACAGGTATTCCAGTCGGCAAACGGGCTGATCTCTGTCCAGTTCGGCGGTGCACAGGCCCTCTCCGCCGTACAGATCAACGGTCAGCCGGTACCGAGCTCACTGTTCAAACCACCCGTTGTGCCTTTCACGCTGAACTTCTCATCCGCAACATGACGGCAACCTGAGAGAAAAAGGACAAAAGCCTCCACTCGGCGCCGGTCACGCCGGCCCGCCTCAGATCCGATCCGTCCACGCCAAGCGTTCGCGAGAACCGGGATCCTTTTCGATGCGAGACTGAACATCGAAGTGCATCGTGGCACGGACATCGCTTCCATACGGCGGCCACGGGGGCGCCGCAGCCGTCTCGGGCACTCCTGAGCGCGCGAAGGAGGTCCAAGCTTCGTGCATGCAGGTGGCGAGCGATTTCGGCGGATCCTGGCCCGTCAGAAGCTCGACCCCAGGTTTGTCGAGGGTGTCGAAAACGAACGGGATCTCGAGAGCATGACAGGAGCCGAGCTTCCCGTCGAAGGCGGTGGACGCATACTCGAACAAATACATGAACGTGTTCTCGGGCTGATGTTGCGACTGAGCCTCTGCCAGGCGTATGGCTGGAACACGGAACACGCGGTCGGTCATAATCGCACCGAAAAGCTCCCCGTGGGTGGCTGTTGGAAGTGCCTTGCGATATTCGGATATCAACGACCCTGGGCGCGTCGTCACCCGGCCGACCCGCCGGCGCAGCTTGTCGGCATCATCGACGTCCCCGGCCATCAAGGCGAACAAGTTCCATTCGTCACGATTGGTGCCGACGATCAGTGGGACTGAGGGCACGGAACCTTCTCTGACCGCGTCGTGAGGGGGCCGCGGCAACACGGTGCCGTCGACCACCGGTCCGAATGGAAGGCCAGACGCCGACGTGCTTCGGCTCTTAAGACGTCCGGTGGAGGTCGCTACGGACACCGCAGTCTGAGCCTCGAGAATCTGCTCTGGTCCGGCGCCGAGCAAGGTATCCAGACCTCCGTCTATCTCTGCGAGGAGCGCGTCGGCGACCACCGCTGCGTCCGCGGGTTTCGAGACGTTGTGAGCAGCGCCACTTTGGGCGATCGCCTTTGCAAATTTGCCCGACGCGGCGGGCGTTCCCAGCAAGGTGCCGACGCTCATGGCGCCAGCCGACTCGCCGAAGATCGTGACATTGTCAGGGTGACCCCCGAACGCCGAGATGTTGTCGCGCACCCAGTCGAGCGCAGCGATCTGATCGAGCAGACCGTTGTTGCCCGAGCTCGCGAACGCGGGGTCCAGATGACCGAGGTAGAGCCAGCCGAGAGCACCCAGGCGGTAGTTGATGCTGACCACGACGATGTTCCCGCGGATGACGAACCCGGACCCGTCATACCAAGGAATTGCCCCCGTTCCGTTGACAAACGCCCCGCCGTGGATCCAGACCATGACCGGTCGCAGTGCGTCGTCGACCGCGGGTGTCTGGATGTTGAGAAAGAGACAGTCTTCGCTCCAGTCCGGTGCCCTGGCCAGCCCGATCGAGCCCAGGCTGTCACCGGTCTGGACCGAGACCTTGCCGAACCGGGTCGCGTCCAAAACTCCGTCCCACCCGGCATGCGGCTCCGGCGGTTTGAAGCGCCGCGGTCCCGTCGGGGGTGCGGCAAACGGGACTCCGGCGAAGAGAACTACGCCGTCCTTGTCGACACCCTGGATTCTCCCGGTGTTCGTCCGGACTATTGGGTTCATACAAATTCACGTCCAGATTCGGTCGACACTGGCACCAGGGTGCACAACGTCGCAACTCGTCTCGAGCTCTGCACAGGCGAGGTTAACGTCTCACGCGCGCGACCGTCCGAGAAAGATTCGGGAAAGGCCTCAAAAAGC
>DASPVS010000135.1:0-12096 GCA_035622235.1 Acidimicrobiales bacterium
AGGGATCTGGCGTCTCACTGGCCTCTTGGCCTTGCGAGCTCCTCTCCCCGCAAGCTCATCGACACCGTTCTTGAGTATTCGGGGCTTTCCGGTTACTTCGAGTCGACCGTCTCGACCGACGAAGTCCCACGCGGAAAGCCATCGCCTGACGTGTACCTCGAGGTCGCGAGCCGGATGGAAAAGTCACCGCGATTGTCCATTGCGATCGAGGACTCGAGCAACGGTGTCCGCTCCGCAACGGCAGCCGGGTATAGGTGCATAGCCGTGCACCAAACACGCTATCCACTGGATGACGACGCTTCGCATAAGGCGACGATCGTTCTGAACAGTCTCCAAGACCTGGGTCCCAAGATCATCGAGTCGGTCGGATTGCAGTGACAAGGCGGAGCGCCTTCGTCGCCGTCGCCTATACGTTCGTCGTCGGGATGTGCGGAACTACGCTCCCTTCCCCTTTGTACCCGCTCTATCAACGCGAGTTCGGCTTCGGGGAGCTCACCGTTACGTTGGTGTACGCGACGTACGCGTTCGCAGTTCTGGCAACTCTCCTTTTCGCGGGTGGCGTTTCTGACCTGGTAGGACGTCGGAAAGTCCTGGCAGCCGCACTGGCCTTCGCAGTGGCGAGTGCCGTCGTGTTTCTCGTCGCTTCCGATCTCGCTCTTCTGTTCGTGGGGAGAGCTCTGTCAGGTCTTTCCGCTGGACTCCTGACCGGTTCCGCCACGGCTGCGCTCTTGGATCTCGCGCATCCAGGTCGTCTCAGACGAGCGAGTCTGGTCGCGACCCTCGCCAACATGGGAGGTCTGGGACTCGGACCTCTGGCGGCCGGCCTGCTCGCCTCTTCGACGTCGAATCCGCTCAAAAGTCCGTTCGTCTTCAACCTGGCAATACTCGTCCCCGCTGTCGTAGGTGTTTGGCTGATGCCCGAACCGGTCGTAAATCGGGGACGCCTACGACTTCGTACTACGGTCGGCCTACCTCATGAGGTCCGTCCAGTTTTCATCCCAGCAGCGCTTGCCGGGTTTGCCGGTTTCGTTGTCTTGGGGGTGTTCAGCTCGGTCGGGCCTGCTGCACTCGGTCACATCCTTTCGGTAACCGATCCGGCCGCCGTAGGCGCAGTTCTCTTCGGTGTGTTTCTCGCCTCTACGGTCGGACAAACGATCCTGCACCTTTTCACCGCTAGCCGCGCTCTTCGGTCGGGATGTGTCGTACTCGTGCTAGGAATGGGATTGCTGGCTGCCGGTTTGCAGCTCCCTTCCCTCGCTCTGCTGATTACCGGTGGACTGGTGGGGGGCTTCGGCCAGGGGTTGAGCTTCTCTGCGGGGATGTCGCTCGTGAACGCCGCAACAGCTCCGCACGACCGTGCGAAGGTTACGTCGCTTCTGTTCTTAGTCCTGTATGTGGGTATTTCCATACCCGTGATCGGAGTAGGGATCGGAGCGCGTGAATACGGCTTGCTCGCAGCCGGAACAACTTGTGCTGTGGCCGTCGCGTTACTTGCTTCAATCGCGTTCATGATTCTGAAGAGCAATAGATTGGGGGTATCGCCGAAGAGCACCCGGTGACGTGCAAATCCAACCAAACTGACGATTGGTGCACGCCGCGCACGCCATACACGCCGAGGCAATTGAGCTCGCGCTCTGCCTCAGGTTTCTTTGATCACGAGACAACTGCTCGTCGCCGTTGTCACGAGCTTTCCAGCCCCGTCGACTATCTCTGCATTCGAGAAAGCGACCCTTCGGCCGGGCTTGGTGACTACACCGGTCGCGACGAGTCGACCGCTGTCCTTGGTAACAGGTCTCAAGTAGGAGACGTTCAGATCGATCGACGTGTAATTGGTACCAATGTCCAGGGTCGTCTGCACCGCACAGGCAGCGAGCGTGCAAACGACGCCACCGTGGACAACGCCAATCGGGTTGTGCACAGACTCGTCGGGCTGACATTCGAACACCACCCTTCCCGGTTCGACCTCGATGATCCGAAATCCCAAAACCGAAGCGATCGGAGGGGGAGGCAGCTCTCCCTCTTTGATAGCTCGGAGGAATTCGATGCCGCTGAACTGCGCTTGCGCAGCTGCACTGATCATCGGGTCATGCCACGAGATCGTCTTTTTGGACTCCACTCCCCAGTTTTGTGAGATCTCATGTGAGACGGCTTCGGGCACGGCGTGTGAGACGACTCCGGGGACGCCGTGTGACACCCCCCTCGACACGGTTCCAGTTTCGAGATCGATTCCGCCACCGTGGTCGCCGTCGGCAGTCGTCATTCCTCTCAGGTCTGTCACCTACCGAACAATAGGCCATTGAGTTTCATTATGCAACCCACCGATGGCCAATCGGCAAGTGCGAGAAATCCTGGGTCAATCTGATTTCCTTCGCAGGGTCGAGCCTTCGCAGGGTCAAGGCAAGAAGAGAATGCTCTCAGGCTCAGCTCCGGATCATCCTGTTTCGAACGGGATGATTCCACCAGAGGAGCGGCTGTCCCCAACGGTGCCGTCGGCAGCCACGATGTCCTCAACTGACCGGCCTGCAGCCAGATCCTTACCTTTGTCCGTGAGGGTCCCATCCACATCGACGGGGGCGAAGTCCCGCAGCGGAACCTCGCGAAGCAGCCAAGTACATGCAAACGCGAAGAGAGCGATCGGGACACCGATGAGAAATACCGACTGCAGCGAATGACTGAACGCTTCCACGTATCCGTGGCGGATCGCGGGAGGAAGCGCGTCAATCTGCGCGGGATTCGATGAAATGTTGTGGCCTGCGAACTGGTGGATGAGCGTCGACGGCAAGTACTTGGGCAGCTCCTCGAAAAGTCGGTTGTTGAAGATCGCGCCGAGGAGTGCGACACCACACGCGCCTCCGATAGAGCGGAAAAAGGTCGCGACAGAGGTGGCTGTGCCCAGCTGCCGGTACTCGACCGCGTTCTGTCCTGCGACCACCAGCACCTGCATGACAGAACCGATCCCGAGTCCCAAGACGACCATCGCCAGCGAAGACTCAAGGAGGGTGGTCGACGGTGTGAGAAGCGTAAGCAGCCAGAGCCCGACGGCGGTCAAGGCGGTGCCAACGATCGGGAACACCTTGTACCGGCCCCAGCGCGCGATGAGCCTTCCGCTCGTCATGAAGGTGACCAGCATTCCCCCTACTAGAGGAAGCAGCTGAAGCCCCGAGCTGGTGGGCGAAGCACCGTGAACGGTCTGCAGATAGAGAGGTATGTAGATGATGGCACCGAACATGATGAAACCGACGATGAAACCGACTCCGCTCGTGACAGTGAAGACTCTGTTTCGGAACAGCTCGAGAGGAATTACAGGCTCGGGCACCCTGCTCTCGACCACGCAGAAAGCAACGATCAACAACAAAGCCGTGACGGCAAGTCCGATGATCTCGCTGGATCCCCATCTGTATGTAGTACCGCCCCAAGTGGTGAGGAGAATCACCGATGTGGTCGCGGCAGCGAGCAGAGCTGTTCCCAGATAGTCGATCGAGTGCTCGGTCCGTTTTTTCGGAAGCCGCAGGAAGCTCGCCGTGACGAATAGTGCCACGACACCGATCGGGATGTTTACGTAGAACACCCAGCGCCAAGAGAGGTGTTGCGTGAACAACCCTCCGATGAGCGGGCCTGCCACGCTGGTCAAGGCGAACACTGCCCCGAAGTAGCTCATGTACCGTCCGCGCTGGCGGGGACTGATCACATCCCCCGTGATCGCCTGTGAGCCAACCATCAGTCCGCCAGCACCGATCCCCTGGATTGCACGGAAACCGATGAGTTCGATCATCGTCCTAGAAAGTCCCGCCAATGCTGAGCCAACGAGGAATATGACGATCGCGGACTGGAACAGCTTCTTACGGCCGTAAAGGTCGCCGAGCTTTCCCCAAAGAGGTGTGGAGATTGTGGAGGTGAGAAGGTAAGCGGTGACCACCCACGCCAAGTGATTCAGACCGTGCAGATCGCCGGCGATTGTCGGAAGTGCCGTGGCGACGATGGTCTGATCGAGAGATGCCAGGAACATTCCCAGCATCAGCCCAGACATGATCAAGAGCAGCTTGCGATGCTCGGAACGCGGGGGTTTGCCGGCCGTCTTTTCGGATTCCAGCGTGGTGTCTTCGACGTCGAGGGACATGTGGGGCGGCGGATCTCTCTGGTTTCGTCGGGGAACTTTGTCTGTAGAACTGGTCGGCTTCGTGAGCCTCCTAGGACCTTTCTCGAACTGGTCTGATGGGTTGTCGTGGGCTCGTCCGGGCTATGCCGAAGCCAGAATCGAAGCCGGTCCCGAACCCGGCCCGCGTCACATAACAGTACGATACCGTATCGTTTAGTGGTATCGTGGGCAACAGCCCCGCTCAGGAGTCCGAATTGAGCACGACGACCGATACTGATCCCGAACTCGAGGTCTCACAGCGAAAGGGAAGGCCACTGGACGCATCGCGTGACGTGGCCCTCAGGGAGGCAGCACTCGAGTTGCTCTCAGAGTTCGGATACGACTGCATGACGATGGATCAAGTCGCCGCAAGGGCTCGTGCCAGCAAGGTCACGATCTATCGCCGTTGGTCCGGCAAGGCGGAACTGGTCGTCGACGCGCTCAACTGCCTCAAGGGCGAACGCCCGGTTGCGGATAGGGGGACCCTGCGGGACGACCTCGAAGCGATAGCTCAAAGCTCCGGTAGCAACGACAGATTCGACGGACAGCTCACTACCGGCCTCATCACGGCGCTCGCTCGCGACTCCGAGCTCCGCCAGGTTTTTCGAGAACGCCTCATCGACCCCCGACTGGCTAACGTCAAGCACGTCTTCGAGCGCGCCGTTGCTCGTGGCGAGATTTCTCCAGAACGCAATCTCGACTTGCTCACGCTGCTTCTTCCGGCGCTCATCCTCCACCACCTGCTGATCAACGGGGAAGTACCGGATGCGCAATTCGCACAGCAGGTGATCGACGACGTGATCATGCCGTTGGCAACCGCCCCGTCTGGCGGCGAAGCAACTTAAAGGATCTAAAGAAACACCACGGGTTGTCGAAGCGAAAACCAGTTTTGAAGCGACATCCGGTGTCGAAACGGCAACCGGTTTCGCAGCGACAGTTGCACTAGTTGTCGGAGGGACAACTAGCGGCTAAGCGGCCTTCTCGAGAATGTGCACGCCGCACGCCGACCCGAGACCTATGACATGGGCCAGGCCGACGCTGGCTCCCTCGATCTGGCGGTCCCCTGCTTCCCCGCGCAGGTGATGGCAGATCTCCCAGATGTTCGCAATGCCGGTCGCCGCGATCGGATGCCCCTTTGATTCGAGCCCTCCTGAGACGTTGACGGGTTTGTCACCCGTTCTCCAAGTTGCCCCCGACTTGAAGAAATCGACCGCACCACCCACCTCGCACAGCATCAGGTTGTCGTAGTGAACGAGCTCTGCCGTTGCAAAACAGTCGTGCAGCTCGACGAGATCGAGGTCCTCGGGCCCAATTCCAGCGGATTCGTACGCTTGACGCGCGGCGTTCCGGGTAAGTGTGTTCACGTTGGGCAGAACTTGGCAGGCTTCTTCGTACGGATCGGTGCTCAGCACCGATGCTGACACCTTTATCGCTCGCCGACGTTGGTCGGGATCCAACGTCTTCAGCTTCGAGTCGCTCACCACGACAGCCGCGGCAGCGCCGTCGCAGTTGGCGGAGCACATCGGCCGTGTGTTCGGGTACGCGATCATCACGTCGCCCATGATCTCTTCGAGCGACATTTTCTTGGTGTACGCGGCTAGTGGGTTCAGCGTTGAATGCGCATGGTTCTTCTCGCTGATCCGGGCGAACAGCTCGAAGCTCGTGCCCCCGTAACGATGCCCGTATTCCATGCCTATTTGCGCAAACACCCCGGGCATGGTCTCGGTGCCGACACGACCGTCCAGCGGCGCTACCGCGCCGAATCGACCCGCGGGAGTCCAGCTGTCCCCCTCGGACTTGCGTGATCCTCCGGCAAGCAGGCCCGCACCGGCAAGTTTCTCGACGCCGACAGCGAGCCCGAAATCGCACTCGCCCGCCTTCACCGCCATGATCGCCGTCCGCAAAGCGGTCGCACCTGTTGCGCATGCATTGGCGACGTTGTAGACGGGAATTCCCGTCTGACCTATCTGCTTTTGAAGTTGCTGGCCGATCCCGGCCGACGCAGCCATGAGATTTCCGGCTGCGAGGATGCCCATGTCCTTGATCGAGACGTCCGCGTCCGACAATGCAGCGAGAGCGGCTTCCGATGCCAGGTCGACCGTGTCCTTGTCCGGGTACTTACCAAACTTGGTCATATGGATCCCGAGTATCCAGACCTGGTCGGTCATCGCACTTCCTTTCCATTGATCGGCTCGAAACCGAACCCGATGGCTTCTACCCCTTCACCGTCCTTGCCGATCGGGAAGGTGGTCAACCGGACCTTCATGCCCGTTCGCACGTGCTCGGGATCAGCGGGCGTGTTTACGATGTTCGCCCTCACCGTCGTCCCCTCGCAGTCGACGACTCCGGCCACGAACGGGACGGGAATCCCGGGCGCTGCGAAGCTCACGATCGTAAAAGCGGTCAACTCGCCCTCGTTGACGACCTCGACCTCTGTGAAGACCAGCCCCCCGCAGGCTGCGCACGCGTTGCGGCGGTCGAAGTATCTCGCACCGCAAGAGGTGCATTCATGGGCCACGAGATGCGGCTCACCCTCCAGCACCAGATAATCGACTAACGGAACGGTGGCGCTCACGGGGTCCTCCTCGAAAGCGTGGGGTCGAGATGACGTCGGAGAAGAAGTATTACCTTTGAGCTCCGGCCGCTGCGACTCAGCTCCTCCCCTCCTCCTGAGTCAGCTCCGCCTCCGCGCTTTCTTCTCCAACGCCGGATTGTTCACGTAATGCTCGATACCCGCAGCATCCGTGCCCGGAGGGACGATCCCGTCGATCGCGTCGAGGGTATCTGCATCGAGCGTCACGTCGGCTGCCGCGAGCAGCTCGTCGAGCTGGACCATGTTCTTCGGCCCGATGATCGTCGACGTCACTGCCGGATGGTTGGCTACGAAACCCAGGCCGAGCTGTGTCATCGGCAAGCCAGCCTTCTCGGCCACTTTCGCGAGTCGTTCCACGAGATCCAAGCGAGGATCGGACGATAAGTCTTGTGGACGCGGAGCCCAGGAGTTTTGACCCGAGAAACGCGAGCCCGTCGGAACCTGTTCACCACGCCGGTACTTTCCGGTCAGCCATCCTCCCGCGAGCGGGCTCCAAGGAATGACCGCCATTTCATGTCTCTGACATGTAGGGAGCACCGCCGCCTCTGCGGAGCGAGCGAAGATCGAATACTGAGGCTGTTCGCACACGAACCGCTCGCGCCCACGGCTTGCCGATACCCATTGGGCTTCGAGGATCCACTCGGCCGGGTACGACGACGAACCCAGGTACAGCACCTTGCCCGAGTGGACGAGGTCGGTCAGGGCACCCAACGTCTCGTCGAGCGCCGTGTCCCAATCCAACCTGTGAACTTGATAGAGATCTATGTGATCGGTGTCTAGACGTCGGAGACTGTCCTCTGCAGCACGGACGATCCACCTGCGCGAGCCACCGCGATGATTGCGGGCGCGGCTCATTGGGTTGAAGACCTTGGTGGCGAGGACCACGTCCTCCCTACGTCCCTTAAGCGCGCCCGCGAGGATCTCCTCGCTCTCGCCACCCGAATAGACGTCGGCGGTATCGATGAAATTTATGCCCGCGTCCAAAGCGCGGTGGACGATTCGCTCACAGTCGGCGTGGTCGGGGTTCCCGAGACGACCGAACATCATCGTCCCGAGGCACTGTGTGCTCACCTCTACTCCTGTGCGTCCCAGCATTCGGTACTGCATCAGTAGTCCCTTCCGGCTCCCCTAGAGGTTCGAGTAGCCAGGCTTCGACCTTCCGCCTTTCGCCTTCGAGCAAACGGGTCACGCAGTGCCGTGCACGACCTGCGCCGTGACCTTAGGGCTCGGCTCGGGTGCGCGCCGGGCGACAAAGTCTCTGTTCCTGATGAGAATCGCCGACAGCACGCCCCCGACGAGAGCCAGCACGGCCGTGACGACCAAAAGTTCATTGATCCCGCTGGTGAAGCTCGACCTGATGGCCGACTCGAGCTGTCCTCTCAGGCTCGCGGGGACACTCGACACGGCTGACGACGCCTCTCCCTGTCGGATTGCAGAGGCGATCCGTTGCGCGTGGTCGGAGAGCCCGGGGACCGGCGCCAGGAGATTGTGAAGGTTCCGCTGGACGGACGACGTAAAGATCGTGCCCAGAGCTGCGATGCTCACGGCGATGCCGATCTGGCGGAACGTCGTGTTGACGCCTGAGGCCATGCCCGCACGTTGCGGCTCGACCACACCGATCGCCGTCGATGCCAGAGGCGGATTGACGAGCCCGGCTCCCAAGCCGGAGATGATGAAGCCGGGAATCAGATGAGTCCACTCGCTCGTAGCGGTGAGGCCGGTCATGAGCAACAATCCGACGCCCACGATGATGAGGCCCGGGCCGATCAGCCAGCGAACCGGGACGCGTTCGCTCAAGCGACCTGAGATCGTGGCGGAGATCATCAACGAGGCGCTTATCAGCAGGATTCGCAGTCCGGTTTGGAGCGCCGAGTACCCGAGGAGATTCTGCAGATAAAGCACCAGGTACAAGAGCACCGAGAACAGCGAGCCGTTCATGCAGAAAGCCGCGATCAAGCCTCCGTCGAAAGTGGGCGTGCGGAACAACGACAAGTCGAACATGGGATATCTGACCTTGCTCTCCGCGAAGAGGAATCCGGCGAGCAAGAGAACGCCGAGCGTGAGAGAGGTTATGACGCCGGCATCACCCCAGCTCGTCTCGCTCGCCCGGATCAGGCCGTAGACAAAGCTGATTAGTCCCGTGGTGAGGAGGACGAACCCGATCCAGTCCGGACGACCAGGATCTGCTGCGCGCGATTCCTCGACCTTCCACCAGGTGATCGCAAGACCAACGATGCCGATGGGGACATTGACGAGGAATATTCCGCGCCAGCTGATGCCCGTTGTGATGATCCCACCGAGAATCGGCCCGAGAGAGACCGCTACGCCGGTTATGGCTCCCCAGATGCCGAAGGCAGTTCCTCGATCTTTACCGAGAAACGCCTGACCCAAAAGTGCGAGGGACGTCGCGAACATGATTGCGCCGCCGATTCCCTGACCGCTTCGCGACAGAATGAGCATCAGCGGCGACTGGGCGACACCACACAGAAGCGAGCCGACGGTGAAGATCGCGAGCCCGATCGTGAACAATCGACGCCGTCCGTAGCGGTCGGCCAAGACTCCGGCGGTTAGAAGGAACGACGCAAGTGTGAGGGCATAGGCGTCGATCACCCATTGGATGTTGCTGAAGCTCGCATGGAGCCCTCGCTGGATCTCGGGTATCGCGACGATGACAATCGTCACGTCGAGCAGCAGCATGAAGGTACCCACGCAGACCGCCAACAACGTCCACCACTTCTTGTCCATGGCTTTCCCCGGTCCCTAGTCGCTTTTGCCCGGTCCCCGGATTGCTGTCCCCGGGTCCTAGTTGTGTGGAGCCACTTGTGCCGTGCGACTCACCGTTCGCCGCAGCTGCCTATTTGATCCGATATCCAACGGGGCGCTCGGCTCACCGGTTACCACCCTAAGGGTGCCGCGGCCCTGGTTCGATCACCCCAGTCGGAGATTCTGTGCCGACCGAGCACAAGTGAACCCGGACGTCGGTGCGAGCAGAAAGTGCCAGGACCGTCGGGGTGGGAATAAATCCAAATCATCGCGGATGCTGCGTCTGCGGGCGACGAGGCAACCGCCGC
The DNA here is from genome assembly GCA_035622235.1 of Acidimicrobiales bacterium. Taxonomy (GTDB): domain Bacteria; phylum Actinomycetota; class Acidimicrobiia; order Acidimicrobiales; family UBA8190; genus DASPVS01. Next base: position 9,800 of record DASPVS010000135.1, read on the forward strand.
GACGAAGCGCTGGGCGGCGAGGCGACAACGCCGAGGAAGCGACCGGGCGGCGAGGCGACAACGCCGACGAAGCGACCGGGCGACGAGGCGACCACCCCGACGAAGCGCTGGGCGACGAGGCGACCACCCAACCAGAGGTAGCTTCATCAGATGCGATTCGCCGTCAAAACAGCGCCCCAGAACACCACTTGGTCCGACATGCTCGCCGTGTTCCGAAGCGCAGACCAGATCGAGCTCTTCGAGTCCGGGTGGTTGTTCGACCACTTCTATCCCATCTTCTCCGACTCGAAAGGACCCTGTCTAGAAGGATGGACTTCCCTTGCCGCGCTCGCACAGGCCACGGAACGGCTCCGGCTCGGTGTGATGGTCACAGGCATCCACTACCGGCATCCGGCGGTACTCGCGAATATGGCAGCCACTACCGACATCATCTCCGGTGGCAGGCTCGAGCTCGGCATTGGTGCAGGATGGAACGAGGAGGAGTCCGGCGCATACGGGATCGCGCTCGGCGACCCGGCGGAGAGGAGCGACCGTCTCGAGGAAGCTTGCGCTGTCATGACCGGTCTTCTCACCGATGAGACGACCGACTTCGACGGCCGCTACTACAAACTGGAATCCGCTCGCTGCGAACCCAAGCCGGTCCAGCGACCCCACCCTCCGATTTGCATCGGCGGCAACGGTGAACGACGCACTCTGAAGACAGCAGCGCGTTGGGCGCAGCACTGGAATTTTGTGGGTGGGAGCGTCGACGATTTTCGCCGGAAGAAGGAGGTGCTCGAAAAGCACTGCGCTGCGATCGACCGAGATCCGTCTGAGATCGTCCTGTCGAGCCACGTCCGTCTCGATCCAAAAGTCGGACCCGCTGCCACGGCCGAGTCGGCTGCCGCGTTGGGAGACGCCGGTGTCGAGCTCGCCATCGTCCAGCTCCCGCCTCCGCATGACCCTTCAGTGCTCGAGCCTCTCGCGGCCGAGCTGTCGCAGATTCGCTGAAGGAAATCCGCGAGCTCGAAGAGCAGAGCTCGTTGTTGAGAGCTCGTTGTTCAGAGCTCGTTGTTCAGAGCTCATTTTCTTGGGCTCGTTATTCGGTCGCTTCGAGAATGACCTTCATGCAATCGCCACCACGCCGTGCCATCGCTGCATAGGCCTCTGGAGCTGAAGAGAGCGGAAAACGGTGGGTGAATATGCCGTCTGTCTGCAAGCGTCCCTTCACGACGAGGGGGATCAACTCGGCCCAGGTCTGATGCACGGGAGCCGTGGTCATGCGCAGGGTCAGGCTCCGGAACAAGCCCAGAAGGATCTGCAGAGGGTATGGGTTGAGATCGTGAACTCCGAGTACAGAGAGGGTTCCGCCTGCCCTTACCGAATTGAACGCGTCGTCGAGTGTCGCATCGAGGGCGACGCAGTCGATAACGGCGTCGGCACCTCGGCCGTCCGTGGCGTCGAGCACCGCTCGAACAGTCTCTCCTTCCAGCGAGGTCCCGCCCGATCGAACGGCCCGTTCCCTGCGAGCGCGCACCGGATCGGCCACCAGAACGCGGCCTGCACCCTGCGCGAGCGCACAGCGCACCGCGCAGAGGCCCACGGCTCCGAGCCCGAGGACGACAACGGTCGCTCCGTCGACGACGCCCGCCCGCTTGGCTCCTATCCAACCAGTGCACAAGTTGTCCGTGAGCAGAAGCGCTGCCTCGTCGCTGACCCCCTCGGGGATCGCCAACATCTGGAAATCCGCAGACGGAACCGCGACCATCGTGGCCTGAGCGGATCCGAGCTCGCCTGAGCCGAAAACCTTCGGACCCCTTTCACATCTGATCGGGTCGCCGGTCCTACATCCTTCGCAATACCCGCAGCCGGTCACCGAAGCCGTGAGAACGCGGTCACCCGGCTTGAACCGGCGTACCTCGGGCCCGACTTCCGCGACGGTGCCTATGAACTCGTGGCCGATGGGGACGCCGTCGCCGACCGGAATGTCCCCTTCGTAGAAATGAAGGTCGGAGCCGCAGATCGAAGAGAGCTCGACTGCCACGACTGCGCCGTCCGGTCCGGGCAACGAGGGGTCGGGCACTTCCACGACCGACACCCGTCTAGGTGCATCGACCACAACGTGATGCATGACGCCTCCTCCGATCAATGTTTTCTCTGGGCGTCACCCACGACATGGAACTCAACTCGGTAAAGCAGGGTTTCGTCGTAAATAGGCCCCGAATGAGCCGCTCTACGCCGCAAGGACTCCAAATCCTTTTCACCAGAGTTGAGCACGTCACCAGGTGTTATGGACGAAAACGGGACGAGCTCGATGG
>DASPVS010000136.1:0-3536 GCA_035622235.1 Acidimicrobiales bacterium
TCACGGCGGACGACGCCGCCGCCGCGGGCGAGCGCGGCGAAGCAGTGATCCTCGTGCGCAGCGAGACTTCGCCCGAGGACGTCCACGGCATGCTCGCGGCGCGAGGGATACTCACCGCTCGCGGTGGGCTCGTCTCTCATGCAGCGGTCGTCGCGCGGGGCTGGGGAAAGCCGGCTGTGGTCGGCGCGGAGAAGATTCGCTTCGACGGCAAGTCGTTCAAGGTCGGAGAGACCGTCGTTCGCGAGGGTGACTGGATCTCCATCGACGGCACGGCCGGCTCTGTCGTGCTCGGAGAGGTCGAGCTGTCGGAGGCCAAACCTCCGAAGGAGTTCAATATCGTTCTCGATTGGGCGGACGCGATCAGAAAGGGTCACCTGGGCGTCCGCGCCAACGCGGACAACGGGCCCGACGCCGCGAACGCCAGGCGCCACGGGGCGGGGGGAATCGGCTTGTGCCGGACCGAGCACATGTTTCTCGGCGAGGGCAGGTTGCCGATCGTGCGCCGCATGATCCTCGCGTCCGGGCCCGAGGAGGAGACAGCGGCGCTGGAGGAGCTCCGGGTCGCGCAGAGAGCAGATTTCCTCGAAATCCTCACGGCGATGGACGGGCTGCCCGTTACCGTCAGGCTGCTCGACCCACCTCTCCACGAGTTCCTGCCCGACCTCACCCAGCTGGCGATCAAAAGGGCTACGACGGGATTGTCCGAGGAGGAGCTGAAGCTGTACGAGGCGGCCCACGTGTGGCACGAGTTCAACCCGATGCTCGGAACCCGAGGCGTTCGCCTGGGGGTGTTGAAGCCAGGTCTCTACGAGATGCAGGTCCGCGCCTTGATGGAGGCGGCGTTGGAAAGGGTGGCGGCGGGCGGTCGCCCGATCATCGAGATCATGATCCCGCTCACCATCTCGCGAGAGGAACTGGCGCTCGCGAGAACCTGGGTCGAGGAAGCGATAAGTGAAGTCACGTCGGGTTCAGGTTCAGGTTCGGGTTCCGGTTCGGGTTCGCGGACGTCGGTTCGCTCGGCCGGTTCCAGCCCGAGACGGAGCAAGAGCGGAGCTGCTCAGGCCGCCATTCGTGAGGGCAAGATCGAAGTCCTCATCGGAACGATGGTCGAAACTCCGAGAGCTGCTCTCCTCGCAGGAGAGATCGCGGAGGTGGCAGATTTCTTCTCCTTCGGTACCAACGACCTCACGCAGATGACGTTCGGTTTCAGCCGCGACGACGTCGAGGGCCGCTTGATGAATCGATATCTCGAGCTCGATCTCTTGCAGCACAATCCCTTCGAAACCGTCGACGCCGACGGTGTCGGGGAATTGGTGCGGTTGGGCACAGAGCGCGGACGGGCCACCAGGCCTTCGTTGAAGGTCGGCGTCTGCGGGGAGCACGGGGGAGACCCTGAATCGATCGATCTCTTCGCGAAGGTCGGACTCGACTACGTCAGCTGCTCCCCGTTCCGCGTCCCGATCGCCAGGCTGGCCGCCGCTCACGCGGTGCTGTCCAGCTCCGGCGACACGTCCGGCAAGGAATCCCACAAGCGCCGAAACGGTGCCAATGCTGGCAAGGGCGGCAACGCTGCAAACGCTGTGAAGGGCGGAAATGCTGCCAAGGGCGGCAACGCTGCAAACGCCGTGAAGGGCGGCAGTGCTGCCAAGGGTGCGAATGCTGCCAAGGGCGGCAAGGGTTCTCGCGCCTCGGGGAAGCGTGCGAGGGCCGCGAAATAGCCGAGGAGGCGTGAAAGGCCTTCCTCGAACGGTAGTTTCGTTCGATGGCCATAGCCGACGAGGATGTCGCACGCGTCCGGGCTGCAACTGACATCGTGGCGCTTATAGGCGAGCGTGCCGCACTCAAACGCCAAGGCCGCCGGTGGCTCGGACTGTGTCCGTTTCACCAGGAGAAGACCCCTTCCTTCAGCGTCAATGCGGAAGAGGGTTTCTACTACTGCTTCGGGTGTCAGCAGTCAGGCGACGCGATCACCTTCGTGCGCGCCACGGAACGAGTGGACTTCGTCGAGGCCGTACGCCGTCTGGCGGAACGTGCGGGGATCACGATCGCAGAAGATCCGTCTGTCACCGCCGGACGTCAGGCTCGGGCGAAGCTCACCCAGGCCATGGAACGCGCAGTCGACTGGTATCACGAACGGCTGCTCGAAGCCAAGGACGCAGGATCTGCCCGCGACTACCTCCGCTCGCGCGGTTACGACGGTGAAGTCGTAAGGCGCTACAAGCTGGGTTGGGCGCCGGATGACTGGGACGCGCTGGCCAAGGAGCTCGGCGTATCCGATCGCGTGCTAATCGACACGGGTTTGGGCTTCGTCAACCGGCTCGGCCGCCAGCAGGACGCGTTTCGTGCACGCGTGATCTTTCCGATCTTCGATCCCGCCGGTCGCCCGATCGCCCTCGGTGGAAGAATCCTGCCACCACCCGAGGGAAGCTCGGGGCCCGGCGGTGGTCCCAAGTACAAGAACTCCCAGGACGGCCCTCTTTATTCGAAGCGGCGAACGCTTTACGGCCTCAACTGGGCGAAACAAGCAATCGTGAACAGCGGCGAAGCCGTCGTCTGCGAAGGGTACACGGACGTGATCGCGTGTTTCTTGGCGGGTGTGCCGAGAGCTGTCGCAACCTGTGGCACCGCTCTGGCGGAGGAGCACTTCCGCTTGCTCAGGAACTTCGCCACGCGCATCGTCCTCGCCTACGACTCGGACGCCGCCGGCCAGTCTGGCGCGGGGCGCGTTTACGAGTGGGAGCGGAACCACGAGGTCGATCTCTACGTTGCCGCACTACCGAGCGGTACGGACCCTGCCGATCTGGCTCGGTCGGATCCTGGACAACTCCGTCGTGCGATCGAAAATGCGCGGCCCTTTCTCGAATTCCGAATCGATCGCATCCTCTCGGGCTCCGATCTCAACACAGCGGAGGGAAGAGCACGTGCGGCAGAGGCTGCGGTTGCGGCAGTGATTGAGCATCCGAACGATCTCGTGCGCGACCAGTATCTGATGCTCGTGGCGGACCGCTGCAAGCTCGATCCCGGGTCGGTCCGAGAGCTCGCTTCTAGACGTCAGGGCCTGAACGGACACGCGCGCGGATCCAACATGCGGGGCGAGTCCAGAGCACGAGGGGAAGCCGCGGTGGCTGGCGTAGCCCGAATACCTGGCGTAGCCGGCGCCCCTCGCGTAGCCGGTGTGTCGGATATGTCGCGAGCCGGCCTCGAAGGACTGCGCTTGGTTGTGCACAACCATGATTTGATCGCCGATCGACTCGAATCGGTGTTGTTTGCAGAGGGCTTGGAACGCGAGACCTACGAGACACTCGCTGCAGCGGCGTCGCTTCAACAAGCTGTCGACTCGAGCGAACGCGATCGACCGGGTGTTGCCGAACTGCTCCGGCGCCTCAGCGTCGAAGAGCCCGCAGCCGAAGTGGACGATGTTGTCGTTCAACTGGTGAGGATGGCGTCGCGCCGTGCATTGTCCGAGCTTGAGGCCCGTGCCCGGCACGAACCAGAATCGGTCGCTGGTCTCGCATCCGAGATAACCAAGGTGCGTA
>DASPVS010000137.1:0-3418 GCA_035622235.1 Acidimicrobiales bacterium
AGGATGAAGCCGCCTTCGGGTGCAGAAGTGAGGTCGCCGAACCGAAGGCGTTGCGCGACCCCGGCGGCTGTCCCTCTCACAAACTCCTCGATTAGCGCTTTGAGATCCACCCTGCGAATGGTGGTAGGGGACAGGGGCTGACCATCGGGCGGTGACACGAAGGTCAATGAAGTCAGTGCCGGTTTGCCGTCTACCACTTCGAAGACGACCACTACTCCCAAGTCGGGGGAGTCACCTCCCCGAACACCGAAACCTTCGATTCTGCGAGGGAACGGGTCTCCGTTAAGTAGGGCGACCAGCGGTCCCATGACCCCGGGCGGCTTTGTCATCCAGCCCCACTCTTTTGAATTCTCGGCCATGCGCCACTTTATGTCTAGCAAGATGTCCGGTCAATAGTGGGCTAGGACATGTCGTAGCGGCCTAGGTTGGTCAGCGAACTTCTGCGCTCGATTAACCCGGAGGTTTCCGTGAAAACGCAGGATCGCCAGCTCGCCACCTTTCGCCAGACCATCGAGGCTCGGCCGTGGCTAAACGACCGGTGGCTGCGGCGCATCGTGTCTGAGCGTCGAGTGTCGTTCCACAAGGTCGGGGGCAGACTGCTTTTCGACCTGCGCGACATCGACGCGCTGGCTGAGGCCGGCCGAGTGGAGTCGGTCTCATGAGATCGCCACCAGACCCCAGAAATAACGGTGCCGGGGCCACCACAACCCCGGCAACCGTCACATCATCCTCAGACGCCACGCACGCCTACCGGAAGGTTACACGCAGAACTCGAGATCTCCGGACATGGCGAGAGTTGTATGGCTACGGAACGACTCGTCATAAGTGCTTCCGTTGCTGTCGACTTACGGTTCGCGACGGAGACTTGTGCTGCGGGTGCATGTTTGTGACCTCCGAAGAGTTCGCGGAGGGCTCGAGGTGCTGAGGCAATACACCCCGCCGAAGCTAGAGGCAGTTCCACAGGTCGGACCGTCCACCCTGGACGATCCGGGTGGTCAAGATCTTCCACCTGATGACCAACGCACGCTCGAGCTCGTCCCCGCATCGTCGATCGCGCCGCAACCCACTTTGTGGGCTTGGCAAGACAGAATTCCGCTCGGCGGCGCAACATTGCTCGCCGGTCAAGAGGGCATCGGCAAAACGACATTGCTCGCCGACCTGCTTGCTCGCGCCAGCCAAGGTCAGCTCAACGGGGATCTGATCAGCGTTCCTGTTGCGTCCGTGTACGCGACAGCCGAAGACAGTTGGGCGCGGACGCTCAGACCGCGACTCGAGGCTGCTGGCGCGGATCTCGGTCTTGTTCACTTCGTTGAGGTTGACGGTTTCGCTGGTGGTTTGCAGATTCCCGCCGACTTGGATCTCCTCGTCAAAGAGATGGAGCGCGTCGGCGCTCTGCTCCTGGTTCTTGATCCGCTAGGAGCTCATCTTCACGGCACACTCGACACCCACCGCGACGCGAGCGTCAGGCAGGCGATGGCACCGTTGGCTGCCACTATGGATCGGCTCGGGGGAGCTGCCATCGGAATCATGCACTGGTCGAAAACACCGACGACGATCGCGCTCGACCGCGTGAACGGATCTCGAGGATTCACCGCCGCGGCCCGCGCCGTTCTCGCGGTGGGCGATGATCCGGAAGACACCTCGACTCACATCGTCGTCGTAGCCAAGTCGAACCTGGGGCGACTTGATGTGCCAGCACTCAGATACAGGATCGAAGGTCGATCGATCACAGGACCTGGCAATGAGGAGATCGCCACGTCGGGTGTCGTCTGGCTCGGCGAAGCGCCAGGGGTGACAGCTCGTGATCTGTTCGCCGCGCCTGTGGACGAGGACGAACGAAGTGACCGCGACGCTGTCGGTGACGTAATCCGAGAGACGCTCAAGTGTGGTCCACAGAAACGCGCAGACGTTTTGAAGGCAGTCAAGATCGCTGGACTCGACGTGTCCGAGAAGACCTTTCAACGCGCCTGTCATGCTCTCGGCGTAGACCGGCGACGCCAAGGATTCGGTCCTAACGCGACCTACGTCCTCGCGCTTCCCATCGCGGACATAGAGGACACGGCTCCTATGACATGTCCAGTTGTCCGGTATGTCCAGAATGATCTTGACCAGGAACAACTGCTGGACACCGATTCCATGGTGGACATGGTGGACATCCCGGACAGTCATAGGAAATGAGTCCGGAATGAACGACTACATGACACATATGGGGATGGCAGTTGACATCTCGGAGACGAACGCCCTAGACGACCCCGCTCTGGATTTTTTCTCCCCGTTGAGTCTCAAGTTTTGGGACGACAACGTTAAGCCGCAGGTCAGGCGTGCGAAATGACCCAACATTCTGAACGCTACGGCTACCACCACAAGCAGCTACGACGAAAGTGGAAGTTGCGTGTTGAACGTGGCGACGTTGACTGCGCACGCTGCGGTAAGCCCGTCTTTCCCTTCCAAGCCTGGGACCTCGACCACAAGCCTGGCGGTGGGCCTTACGAGTACCTGGGCGTCAGCCATGCCAAGTGCAACCGGGCGACGCTCACGCACGCTCGCGAGGAAGCAAACCGCAGGTGGTCCCGTGACTGGTGAATGGACGGAGGCGACGAGATGACCCGGCTTTGTTCTACATCGTGGGATACGTCGCCCAACGGTGGTGATGTCGAATGACTCGCTACATCACTGTTGATGTGTATATGACCACAAGGGGTAGACATTTCAGAGACGATCATCTGACTGACCCGCACCGTGATGCAGGCACAAATACTCGCGTAACCGCGAAAACCGTGGGGGCCCTTCCTAAACAAACGGGGGGTGGTCGCTGATGGGCAAGCGTGGACCTCTCCCCGGCTCGATGCGCCTTGTCGCGCAGAATCGAACCTCGTCGGGCGTCCCTGATACCGAAGTCCTGCCCGCGGAGGTCAACGGACGGCCGATTCCGCCTGTTCCGACCTCTCTTGGGTCTGCCGGCCGCGCCATGTGGCAGCAAACGTGGACGAACGCGACGTGGCTGAGTCCGACGCTCGACCTGTGGGCAGTGTCGCAGCTATGTGAAATCGTAGAAGAGCGCGCGGTCTATCAGGAGCTCCTCGAGGAGTCCGGGCCCGTCGTCACCGAGGCGATTGTCACACCTGTCGGACATGTCGTCGGCGAACGGGTACTTATGCACCCCGCTGAGCAAGCAATCCGCCGTGCCGAGCGCCGAATAGGGGAGCTCGCGGCAGAGCTCGGCCTATCCCCGAAATCCCGCGCTCGTTTCGGTCTTGACCTCGTAGAGCTCGAACAGCGAAAGGAATCACTGATGGCAGGCAGAAGGAAAGGGACTACAGCGTGATCGAAGGCACCGCAGACGTGGCAGCCGCCCGGGTTATGGACGCTGTAGCGGACTTCACTCCCAGCGCTATGGCGATGATCGCCCAAAGCCTCC
>DASPVS010000138.1:0-2393 GCA_035622235.1 Acidimicrobiales bacterium
TCGGGACCGGGGTCGCGCTCGGTGCTGGCGGGGCGATCTGGACCCGCAGGAGATTGGAAGCCATGAGCGCCCGGCTCAGACCCGCTCAATTGGTCGGGGACCGTTTTCGCAGTGCTGTCGACGGCGGCAAGGCCGATGCGCGCCGTCGCGAGGAGGAACTGCGGCGGGAGTTCCGGCTCACCGAACCGGCCGGCTAACGGGCCGGATTCCCGTGGCTGAACTCGCCTGCTGGATTCGTCCCGCCGATTCCGCCCGCCGATTCCGCCCGCTGACTCCGCCTGCTGACTCCGCCTGCTGACTCCGCGGCCCGTTGATCGCCTCTTGGTCGCCTGCTGACCTGAGCTGGTAATCCCAGGTCACGTGGGCAGGTTAGGAGGTACGGCGCCGGTAGGATGCTGCGTCGTCATGGACGCAAATGAGCTCCGCACCTCGTTCACTTCGTTCTTCGCGGACCGGGGTCACGTGTCGGTGCCCTCTGCGAGCCTCATCCCGCACGATCCGACCGTCCTTTTCACCATTGCGGGAATGGTCCAGTTCAAGCCTTACTTCCTCGGAGACGAGCAACCTCCCTGGCCGCGCGCGACGAGCGTGCAAAAGTGCTTTCGGACCACCGACATAGACATAGTCGGGGAGTCCGAACGGCATTTCACGTTCTTCGAGATGCTCGGGAATTTCAGCTTCGGCGACTACTTCAAGGACGACGCCATCCCCTTTGCGTGGGACCTCTTGACGGGCCCACTCGGCATCGACGGGGACCGCCTATGGGTGACCGTCCACAACGAGGACGACGAGGCCGCGCAGATATGGGTAGACGCGGTCGGATTTCCGGCCGATCGCGTGCAACGAATGGGCGCGGACAACTTTTGGCAGATGGGTGATGCCGCAACCGGGCCGTGCGGGCCGTCTTCGGAGGTTTTCTTCGACCGCGGAGACAGCTACGGCCGCGGCGGAGGCCCGGCGGGCGGAGACGACGAGCGATATCGCGAGATCTGGAATCTCGTCTTCATGCAGTTCAACCGCCTCGAGGATGGGGCCCTCGTGGAGCTGCCGCGCAAGAACATCGACACCGGTGCAGGACTTGAGCGCATACTCCCTGTCGTTCAAGGTGTTGCTTCGCCGTACGACACGGATCTCTTTCGTCCGATTCTCGAAACAGCTAGCTCCGTGACCGGCGTCGCATACGGCTCAGACCATCGCAGTGACGTCTCGCTTCGGATACTCGTAGACCACGCGCGTGCGATGGCGATGCTCGTATCAGACGGGGTCCTGCCCACGAACGAAGGTCGGGGATACGTTCTTCGACGAGTCATCCGCAGAGCGGTCCGTCACGCTCACCAGCTCGGGACCTCCAACCCGGTGACAGCCCGACTCGTCGAGGAGGTGGCGGCGGTGCTCGGCGAGACTTGGCCCGCGCTCGTCACCGATCTCGACCTGATCAAGGAGACGGTGAGCCGCGAAGAGTCGCAGTTTCGTCGCACCCTGGAGGCGGGCTCCGCGATCTTGGAGGAAGAACTAGCGAAGGGAACCGGCAGGGTGAGCGGCGAGGTCGCGTTCAGGCTTCACGACACCCACGGTTTCCCCATCGAGCTCACCAAAGAGCTGGCGACTGAAGCCGGGGTCGACGTGGACCTCGAAGGCTTCGAGCGCGAGATGAAGGCGCAGCGCGAGCGCGCGAAAGAGGACGCCCGGGCGCGCCGGGCCGCTATGGCCGATGAGCGCGTGTACCGGGAAGTGCTCGACCAGTCGGGGCCGACGCGGTTCACCGGGTATGAGCGCTACCAAGAACCGACACGCGTGGTCGCGGTTGCGGCAGGATCCCAGCCGGAAACGGCCGAAATAATCCTCGATCGGACGCCTTTCTATGCGGAAGGAGGCGGACAGGTCGGTGACACAGGCGTTATAACAACCGAAACCGGAAAGGCGACGGTGCTCGACACGCAGAACGTCCTCCCCGGTTTGATCGTCCATCGAGCGAAGGTCGAGGGTGAGATCTTCCCCGACCAGGACGCACTCGCAGCCATCGACGCAGGTCGCCGCGAGCGCATCCGCCGCAACCACACGGGTACCCATCTGTTGCACGGTGCGCTCAGACTGGTGCTGGGTGACCACGTGCGCCAGCAGGGCTCGCATGTCGCACCGGACCGACTGAGGTTCGACTTCTCGCATCCCTCCGCGGTGAGACCGGCCGAACTCGCCGAGGTCTCAGAAGTAGCCAATGAGGACGTGCTCACTGACGACCGCGTGGACGTTTTGCACACCACCAAAGCCGAGGCCGAGTCGATGGGTGCTCTGGCGTTCTTCGACGACAAGTACGGCGACGAGGTGCGGGTCGTAAAAGCAGGACCGCATTCGACCGAACTTTGCGGCGGCACGCACGTGGACGCCCTCGGCAT
>DASPVS010000139.1:0-5256 GCA_035622235.1 Acidimicrobiales bacterium
GGCTGGGCTGCGACTTCGCGCAGGGCTACTGGTTCTCACCGCCGAGACCACCTGGCGACCTCGAAACGGTTCGTAAGGCGATCGGCTGAAAGGCCCGCGCGGGGCCTGGGCACGCCGGGAAGTGAAAAGGCCCAGTGCCGAAAGTCTCAAGCGGATGTGTGAGTGCTCCACGCACTGCCGTCCCACCAGCGCAGGCGTGCGACTCCCGAAGGATCGGGATACCAACCGGCCGGTGGCAACTGCTGTTGTGGAGCCGAACCGATGTACTGGTCCTGGGTCGACTGTCCCGCGCTCGTGTCCGCAGCGCTCGTGTCCGCAGCGCTCGTGTCTGCTTCCGCACTCGATTGCCCAGCGCTCGTGTCTGCTTCCGCAGTCGATTGCCCGGCGCTCGTGTCTGCTTGCTGCACGTCCTCGTGAGTCGGCTGCACACCCATAGCGGTGGGTTGTAAAGGGGCGCCACCCTGTTCCAAGTCCACCGCGCTCGATTGCAAATCGGCCTCGGTCTCTTGTGCGCCAACCGCCTGAGGTTCGACGAACGTTGTGTGAGGTTTGTCCGATTCGAAATCGAACGGCGCGACGGGAGCGGGCCTGTCTGCTTCGGTCAAATTCGCAGGAACCTGGGTTGAAGACGCCTGGACGATCGGTTCTTCCGTCGCGGGACCATGAGCGGACGTCGTGCTTGTTTGGTCGGCGGGCAACCGAGCCCCTGTTTGGTCGACGGGCAACGAAGCCCCTGTTTGGTCGACGGGCAACGAAGCCGCGGTTGCCTCGCTCATCGTGGAAGCCACCGATCGAGAAGGACTCGACGCCTCTAACCAGGCTGGTCTCTCGGCATCCAGCTCAGCGAGTTGGCTCCTCAGGTCCGCGACCAGAGATTCGGTCGAGCCATGGAATCGAGCGAGGCCCAGTGCGAACGCGAACCGCACCTCGTCCGAGTGGGCCTCGTCGTATCCGATTCCCGTCACCGCTTGCCTGTTGGATACCGGGATGGCAGTCCACGTCGGCGAATCTTCGTTGTGGTATCCGAGAACACGCACGAAGTCCCACTCCTGGGCGTGACGTGAACCGGTGAACACAACCCGCTGATCGGTGTACGTGGCAACACCGGTGTCGACTACTTGTGGTTCTTCGGGCCCCTCCGAGTATTGGCCGCGCGTACCGCCGACGCGGTAGTTGACCCCGCGCGTCACACGGAAGGTGACGCCGGTATTGCCCCCGACCCAGTGTCCCGGGAGGTGGCGAGGCGCAATGAGCGAGGCGCCGTGCACCACGAGGAGCGCGTGTTCCCCAGGGCGGAGTTGCAACGGCAGCGCGGGATCCTCGGCGTTGCTGAAGCCTTTGTAGCTGTCGACCCGATCGAGGTACGACTGGACGCGGTCACGCTCTGCTTGCCACGCCGACGCTTCTTCGGCCTTCTGTCGTTTTTTGCGATTGAACACGGCGTCTCCTCCGCGATCTAACTGGCTTGTGACCTAACTCGCCGTTGTACTGCTGGTTCCCGCAAGGAGTGCGGCCAGCGCTTCTTCCGGCCACGCCCTTAACCCGATGGACTGGCTGGCCGTCGCCAGCAGAGTCCCGTCCTCCGCCCAAAGGTGTGCGAGGCCGTGACCGAACCCGTTTGCCACTGCATGCATTTGGATGTCACAGAGGATCCACTCTGTCGGTACAAGCTTTACCACTCGCAGGGTGTTGTCGAGGCTCCGCCCAGAGACCATACGACCCAGCGGGTGCGAGGCGCCGCCCGAGACCATGTCGCCCATCACGGCGAGAGTCGCGGCGGAGGGCTCGAGGTGGCCCGGAACCCTCATCCAGCACGAGGAGTTGGCGGGCCCCGGGGTGCCGTCGAGCTCGGCGACGGAGCGCCCGCTCGCCTGGCGTTGTTCTACGCGCGAGAGAACGGAGTTGGCGAAAGCGGGGGGCAGGAGCCGAGCCGGGCATTCGAGCGGCGGAGGAACGTCGGGCATCTCGACCCAGGCACCTTCGTCCTCGATTACGTAACGTCCGAGAGCGGCGTTGACCGTGAGCACTTCGCTGTCACCATTTCGAGCGATCGCCCTCGCCTGAGTCACGTGTTTACCGGTCGCGGCGATGATCACCTCGATCTCGAGCGTGCTCCCGGTCGGGGCGTGCGCCAGGTACTGGGCGCTCGCCCAGACGGCGGGTCTGTCTGAAGCTGCCTCCAGGGCCACTATTCCCGCGGCGAGTCCGCATCCGCCGTAGAGGAACTGGCCGGGCGTCGAAACCGCGGGCGTCACCGCCAAGCTCCAGCGCGAGAAGTCGTCGATGGGGTTGATCCCGAGGAACTTGCGAGCGTCCACGGCGCAATAGTTCAGCACGTGGCCTCGACCGACGACCACGACCCGGTATTCCGGTCGTGTTTTGTTGTATCCCGGCTCGGTCCCAGGCTCAGGTATCCCGGCTCGGTCCCAGGCCGAGGTATCCCGGCTCGGTATCCCGGCTCGCTAGCCTGCGCCAGATGTCGGAGCTCACCGTCGCCAGCTTCAACGTTCACGGCGGTGTCGACGGTTGGGGTCGGAGGATCCCGGTCGTCGAGTGCGCGGCGAACCTCGACGCCGACGTGCTTGTCCTCCAGGAGGTTTTTGCACCTGACGGCGGCGAGAGCACGGCGGATGAAATTGCCGCACTCACGGGCATGAAGGTGGCTGCGGACCTCGTGCTCGCAAGAGCACAGATAACGCCTGGAGACCCACCCACCTCAAAGCAATGGAGACCACTTCCAGTGGTGGGTCCGCCGCCTGCGATGGTCGTTCACCGTTTCGAGATGGATCGTCCAACGGAGAAGCTTCGACGAAAGCGTCCTGAACCGGTCGGTCGTGGCACCCGCCGGGGGACATGGAGCCTGGCAGTCCTCAGTCGGCTTCCGGTCGTGGACGTGTCGGTTCTCGATCTCGGCAGGCTCCCGAGCGACAAGGCGAAGCGGTTACTTGCGGTGGTGGACGTCGACGTAGGCGAACGGTCATTGACCGTGGTGGGAGCCCACATGTCCCATTTGAGCAGTGGATCGCCGGTGCAATTCTCGAAGCTTCGCCGAGAGCTGACCGAGCTCGGACGCCCGGCCGTGCTCGTAGGCGACATGAACCTCTGGGGACCCCCTACGTGTGCGTTGCTGCCCGGTTGGGCGAGAGCGGTTAAAGGCCTCACGTGGCCTGCCTGGCGCCCGATAGCCCAGCCCGACCACATCCTCGTGAGGCCCCCGGTCGAGGTGATCCGCGGCGAAGTCGTGAGAAACGGTGGCGGTTCCGACCATCTCCCGGTTCGGGCCACCTTGCGGATCGATCAGAACGAGGCCACCCTGCGGATCGATCAGAACGATCAGAAGCGGTCCCAGTAGTTCCCTTCGAGCATCGCTTCGAGGCTCGCTCGGTGGATGATCAACCCGTCTGAGTCCCCTGGAAGCGGATCACCGGCTTGCACGATCGGTCTGCGTTGTTCGCGGCTGATTATCGACGCCATGCGGAGCGCGCCATAGGTGGTGTAGAAGCCCATGTCCCTGGGCGCATAGCCGGTCAGCCGTGTGTAGGTGTCGACCACCTCAGCGCCGCGCATGAAGTGCGGCATGCCGGGGAGGCCGAGCTCCAAGGCGATGTCGTCCAGGAACCGGTGAAGGGCGATCATCCAGCCGATGTCGATCTCTCGCGGACCCACGCCGACCATCTCCCAGTCCAAGATCGCGACGGGCGCGAAGTCTCTGAAGATCATGTTCCCGATTCGCGCGTCACCCCAACTGAGCACCGGTGCGCCTTCGTCGGCCGGCCAGTGCTCCTCCAACCACTCGAAACCTCTCTCGATCAGCGGAGACCGCACTCCGTCTGCGCTGACCCATTCGTAGTAAGCGCGTTCGTGGTTCACGTGCCGTCGGAGGGGCGTATCGCCCGGCTGATCGTGCTCGAGGAACGCGAGCTCCTCCGCCGACACCTTCATCTCATGAAGGGCGGCGAGCACTTCAACCGCGCCATCTTGCAAACGGCGCTGGTCTTCGCGTGACGCTTCCGACAACCAGGACCCGAAGGGGTAAGGCATGACGTCCGGCGGTACCTCGCCCTCGATACGTTCCATGACGAAGAAGGGTGCGCCGAGGGGATCAGGGTCGGTCTCCTCCCACAGGATCTCCGGAACGGGTACGGACGTCCGGGCTCGCGCCAGCCGCATGATGCGCGCTTGTTTGTGCAACTCATAGACGGGGAAAACGGGGTAAGACGAAGAGTCGGGCTCGAGTCGGGCGACGCACGAGCGTTGGTGCGAGCCCTCTGAATCGCTCCATTCGAGCTCGAAGAGAACCGTGTCGCTCGAGACCCCGTTGACCAAAGGCGCCGCAAGATCGGAGACGCGTGGGTTTCCGATCCGTTCACCGAACCATCGCTGCAATCTCACGCGGAGGTCTTCGGGGTCGCGCGAAAGGGTTTGAATGTGCGCCGCAACGGCGTCGTCCGTGGTCTCTTCGGCGAGCCCCGGTTCTGGTTCTGGTCGATGTTCTTCCACCTTTTCCCCTCTCACGCGCGGATCGCGTGCCCGGTATGCCGGATCACCGGTCGGATGCGCGCCGACTACCGGTCGGGAGCCACCGACCCCCAGTCGGAGAAACCCGACGGCTCGTGCATGCCGAACGTGCCGTGTTCGAACATCCCCCAACCTTCGTGCTCCCCGCAAGTAGCACGCGCGACGTGGTCCACGACACCGAAAGGGATCCTGCTTTTGACCTGCGGATCCTCCAGGTCGACTGTCACGCTTTCCGTCCAACCGCGCCCTCGCCACTGGCCGTGACCCCAGTCCGGATCGCCCCCGTACCCGGGGCCGCAGTTGAGCGCGACAAAACCAAGAGTCTCGATCTCGAGCACGAGCGGTTTGCCTCCGCGTTCGGTCATCCGGATGACTGCCGATTCCGGGTGACGCGTTCCTGGCCTGTATCGGATATCGAATTCTGGCCAACCCAGCTGCTCGGCAGCGCGACCAGTCTGATCCGGCCAGACGCGGATTGCCTCGCTGAGGGTGCGATGTCCTGTCCCGGTTTCCTGGGCGATCAACACGATTGCGAAATCGTCGAAGCGCAGCGGGACGTTCGTCCACCAGAACCCGAACAGCGGATCGGGCTCGGATGCCGCTCGGCCCGGAGGCTCGGGCTCGCCGACAGGCCGGATCCCCCAGGACCGGTCTCGCGTTCCGACCCATCGCTCGTCGTCTACGCGGATCTCGTCGTCGCCAACTCGCAGCGTCCCGGACCACGTTCCCAACTGCGCG
>DASPVS010000140.1:0-6014 GCA_035622235.1 Acidimicrobiales bacterium
CCGGATGGCCGATGCCCTTCAGGAGAGGATCGAGCGGGAGGTCCGCTTCACCTCGGACGTAAGCCACGAACTGAGATCTCCGCTCACCACGGTGTCGACATCGCTGGGCCTTCTCGAAGCCCACGCGCGCGATCTCTCCCCGAGAGGTCGCAGGGCGGTGGAGTTGCTCTCGGCCGAACTTCGCAGGTTTCAACGGATGGTGGACGACCTGCTCGAGATAAGCCGCATGGACACGGGATCGGCCGAGCTCTCGTTGGACGATGTGAGGGTCGGCGAGCTCGTTCACCAGGCGGCGATCGCCGTCGGGGTCGGAGACCTCGCTGTTTCCGTGAATCCCTCTGTCGAGAACCTTCACCTGTCGGTCGACAAGCGACGGATCGAGCGGGTCATAGCGAACCTGGTCGCCAACGCCGCACAGTACGCCGGCGGGGCGACGCTCCTAGCGGCCGAGCCGGCCACGGACGGGGTGCTACTCGTGGTCGCGGACCGGGGCCCCGGCGTCGCGCCCGACGAGCGCCAACGAATCTTCGAACGCTTCTACCGGGGTCGTGCCGCCGGGCAGCGCGGCGCGGCGGACGGCACGGGTCTCGGGCTTTCTCTCGTCGCCGAGCACGTGCGCCTGCACGGCGGGCATGTCTGGGTCGAAGAAGGATCGGAGGGCGAGAATCGCTTCGTCGTGCAGCTTCCCGGACGCGCCTCGTCGAACGACCGACCCGAGCGAATCTCGAACGTCGGGGAGGAAGCCTCGTGACGATCCGCAGTGCCCGTAGGAGATTCTGCGTTCTCGCGGCGGTAGCGGGTTGGGGCCTCTCCCTAGCTGCGTGCGGCATACCGATCGACTCGAAGCCTCATGTCATCCCGTCGAGCGCTGTTCCCTTTGGCCTCCTCTCGAGATCGAGCGCTACCACCTCGACGACGTCGACGACGATTCCGGTTGGCGTCTCGGTAAAGGTCTTCCTCTACGACTCGACTGGGAAACTCTCGGCGCGTCAACGACAGGTACCGGCCTACCCGCCCGCCGGAGAGCTCGACGCTGTACTGAACGCCCTGGTCGACGGACCCACGAGCGTCGAGATCGGTGCCGGATTCCATAGCGCGATCCCGCCTCAAACTCGGGTTCTTCACGCCTCGGAGGCGAGCGGCATCGCGACGGTCGACCTCAGCACGGTATTCGGTCAACTCGTGGGGCCTCCCCAGATACAGGCGGTCGCGCAATTCGTCTTCACTGCGACGGCACTTCCAGGAGTAAGCGGCGTCACGTTCCAGCTCGACGGCAACCCGATTCCGGTTCCCGTCGCGAGCGGTGCTCAGGTGCCGGTCGCCGAGCCGGCGCAGTTTGCGTCCCTACTTCCGCCGCCCAACCCGACGTCCACTCCATGAGCACAAGCCAGCGCGCGTTTCGAATCGTTCCCACTGCTCCAAGGTGAAAGTTTGAGCACGAAACGATAAGTTTGACTCCTGCACAGCCTTGAGCGGGTTTTATTCAAGAGATATCAGGCGGAAGTGCGGTCTTCCCACTCGACGCGCGCGGCGTTCCCCCAGAGTCGCTCGAGCGCGTAGTACTCGCGCGTCTCGTCGAGAAAGACGTGAACCAGGAAATCCCCGTAGTCCATCAACACCCAGTGGAGATCGTGGAGTCCTTCGATGCGGTCCGGGGATCGGTCGGAGTGTTCCTTGAGCTCTCGCTCGACCTCTTCCACGATGGTCCGGACCTGCCTGGTGTTGCGCCCAGAGGTGATGACGAACGCATCGGTGACGTCGAGAAGTCCCGCCATGCTCAGAACTGCCGTGTCCTGACCCAACTTCGCGTCAGCTGTCCGGGCCGCAACGAGGCTCTCGGCAGGAACCAGGTGGTTGCGCTCGGACGTCGCACGCTGGGTAGCGGAGCTCATGCGGCGGGGACGCGCCTTACAGCCGAGATCATCTAGCTCCAGAGTACAGACCGAGCCGCCTGATGCAACGAATAGAGGGGGTTGGAATGAGAAAGTCGACCGGCCGCCCCTGTTGGAGACGTAGACGTAGGTCACTGCTCGAGATCTCCAAGGCAGGGATACGCAGGCGCATTACCTTCCAGCCCTGGGGATCCGAGCTTGCCGCGACACCGCCACGATCAACAATCACGAGCGTCACGAGGCCGCAGAGATCTTCGACCCGATGCCAAGTGTCGAGCTCGCCTGCGACGTCGGCACCCACGACCAGGAACAGCTCCGAGTCGGGCTCGCGCCGTCGCAGCTCTTCGATCGTGTCGACCGTGTAGCTCGGCCCTCCCCGGTCGATCTCGATGTGGCTCGCTTCGAGGTGGTCGACATCGGAAACGGCCGCTTCGACGACGGCGAATCGCTCCTCGGCGGGAGTCACAGTGCGCTCACCTGTCTTCTGCCAAGGTTCGTTGGCGACCACGAGCAGCAGCCGGTCGAGCTCGAGCTCGTATGCCGCCTCAGTAGCTGCGACCAGATGACCGATATGAACGGGGTCGAACGTTCCGCCCAGTACGCCGATCCTCACCTTCGGCGGCGCCCCTCTGCGCTACAGCGTTCCTCCGCGTGCAGACGCTTTCCCGACTCAGATCCCGCCGAACCCTCGGCTGCGCGCGCCACAGTGCACTTGAGCCTACGCTCCCGACGTCTGCTCTGATGCCCCGATCTCCGCGGTCATACTTGATGGCGATGTCAACGGCCATACTCTGATGGCGATGTCAACGGGGTGGAGTCCGCAGAGCTGGCGAGATCGTACGGCGGCACAGCAGCCTTCATGGCCGGACGGCGCCGAGCTCGACGGCGCACTCAAGCACCTCGCCGGCCTACCTCCTCTGGTCTTCGCCGGCGAAGCGAGACGCCTGAGCGCGCAGTTGGCGGAAGTTGCAGCCGGCCGCGCATTTCTGCTCCAGGCGGGTGACTGCGCCGAGTCGTTCGCAGATTTTTCCGCAGACAACATCCGAGACAAATTGAAAGTCGTCCTCCAGATGGCGATCGTGCTCACGTACGGCGTGGGCGTTCCCGTCGTGAAGGTGGGGAGAATTGCCGGACAATTCGCCAAGCCGCGTTCATCCTCGACAGAGCACGTCGGCGATCTCGAGCTCGACGCGTTCAGGGGCCACATGGTCAACGACGACGCGCCCGATCCAGCCGCCCGTCGACCCGACCCCGCTCGGCTGATCGCCGCGTACAACCAGTCCGCCTCGACCTTGAACCTGGTGAGGGCTTTCACCAAGGGAGGGTTCGCGGACCTCTCGCAAGTGCACGCGTGGAACCAGGAGTTCGTGAGATCGAGCGCGGAGGGACTGCGCTACGAACGGATCGCCGAGGAGATCGACCGAGCGCTTCGGTTCATGGCGGCGTGCGGAATCGACCTTGCAGCCGAGCTGTCGCTCCACCAGGTCGACTTCTACACGAGCCATGAAGCACTCATCCTCGGCTACGAGGAGGCGCTCACGCGCCAGGACTCGCTCACCGGCGACTGGTACGACTGCTCTGCTCACATGGTCTGGTGTGGCGAGCGCACGAGGCAGGCGGACGGAGCGCACGTCGAGTTTCTCTCGGGGCTCAAGAATCCGGTCGGGTGCAAGATCGGGCCCACGGCGTCGGTGGAGGACGTGCTCTCCATCTGTGATCGGCTCGATCCCGAGCGGACCCCTGGACGCTTGACCCTGATAACCCGCATGGGGGCTCACGGGGTGGCCGAGAGGTTGCCACCGCTTCTGCAGGCGGTGAGAGACGCGGAGCACCCGGTCGTCTGGGAGTGCGACCCGATGCACGGCAATACCTTCACGAGCGACGGCGGGCGTAAGACGAGGCGCTTCGACGACATCATGGGGGAGCTCCGCGGCTATTTCGAAGCACACAGATCGGTGGGTACCTGGCCCGGTGGAGTTCACGTCGAGCTCACAGGTGACGACGTCACGGAATGTCTTGGCGGGCTCGACGACGTGCTCGAGGAGCAGCTCCACCTCCGCTACACGACGGCCTGTGATCCGCGGTTGAACGCGAGACAGGCGATAGACCTGGCGTTTCGCGTCGCGGAGCTGCTCAGGACCTGAGTAACCAACCCAGGAACGAACTTGATCTCTGGAGACGAGGGTCCTCGGGAAGCGGTTCGATTCGCCATTTCGCGTTATTACGAGCTCGTTACAATCCCGGGGACCGTCCGGGCGCGATCGTCTTCATAACTCCTGCCAGGCCGGTAACAACCACGAGCAGTGGTCATGAAACTCGTGTTGACGCCCTTGCGATTGGGTGGACGTCTTTCGCACAATGATCCGGTCCTCGAGCCAACGGTGGTTTCCGTGCCCGGGGCCTTTTCGCGTGAAGTCGGAAATCGAAGGGTCGCACCCCCATGCACGTCTGTTCCTCCGTCCGTCGTTCGATCGGGGCTGTTCCGGTCCTCGGGTTGACCATCGCACTCGTCGGAGGTTTGCTACTGGCGACCGGGTCGCCGGTAGCCCGGTCGAAGGAAGCGGTGAGAGCGCTTCGGAACGCTCACCAAGTCTCGAGCCAGTCGGTTCCGACTTACTGGCTAGTCGCAGCCGACGGGGGCGTCTTCAGCTTCGGTGGACTCCCCTTCTACGGTTCGATGGGAGGAAAGCCGCTCAACGAGCCCGTTGTGGGGATGACGCCCACGCCTGACCACCAGGGGTACTGGGAGGTCGCCTCCGACGGGGGGATCTTCAGCTTCGGCGACGCGCGCTTTCACGGGTCGATGGGCGGAAAGCCGCTCAACGCGCCCATGGTCGGCATGGCCACCACACCCGACGGGGGTTACTGGGAGGTCGCGTCCGACGGGGGGATCTTCAGCTTCGGCGCGCCCTTCTACGGGTCGATGGGCGGACACCACTTGAACGCTCCCGTCGTGGGTATGGCTTCCACCCCCGACGGGCGGGGGTACTGGCTCGTCGCGGCCGACGGAGGGATCTTCAGCTTCGGCGACGCGAGTTTCCTCGGGTCGATGGGAGGAAAGCCGCTCAACGCGCCGGTCGTCTCGATGACGGCGACGGCGCAAGGTACCGGGTACTGGTTGGTCGCGGCCGACGGGGGGATCTTCACCTTCGGCGCGCCCTTCCTCGGATCGCTCGGAAGCGACCCGCTCTCGCGGCCAATCGTCGGGATGACCTCCACCGGACAGCCGAACAACGGGGGATACTGGATGACAGACTCGAACGGAGCCGTGAGCCCGTTCGGGGACGCCGGTTACTACGGGTCGGCACCTCAACAACTGAACGCTCCGGTGGTCGGAATGGCGGACGGTCCCGGCACGGGTGCGGGAGGCGAGACCGACTACCCACACGGCGCTTTCGGTTACGACGTCTCGAACTACCAGTGCGGTCAGGGACTACCCGGCCACACCATAGGAGTAGTCCAGACCAACGGCTGGTCCAAAGGCGCGCCCAACCCTTGCCTGCAGAGCGAAGCGGCTTGGGCAGGCGGTGGGCTCAACCTCTATACGTTCCTTTCGTTCGGCGCCGACGGGACTCCTCAACCCGGTTGCACGAATGTGTGGTGCAACTTCGGTTACGAAGCGGGCGTCTACGCCTTCGACTATGCGAGCAGCCAACTTGTGGACACTTCTGTCGGTTGGTGGCTGGACGTGGAGCCGAGCAACTGGAGCCCTAACGGCGTCGAAAACGATCAAGTCATAAACGGGGCGCTCATCGCTCTTCGCAGCAGGGGGATCAACAGCGTCGGCGTCTATACGAGCGCCGGGACTTGGAGCGAGATAGCGGGGACTTGGCAACCTGCCATACCGTTGTGGGTCGCATGGTGGGGCCCGACCCCGGAGTTCACGTGCAGCAACGTCAAGGATGACTACCCGGGTCTGCCGACCGGCCCCGTCGTCCTTGTCCAGTACACGGACAACGGCGGTTCCATCGACGGCGACTACGCCTGCTGAGCCCGCACGGTTTCAGGTGCCCGGGCGTCCCGTCTGAGAAGTCCCCAGACGCCCCGTATAAGACGTAGACGTGCGTCCCGTCTCCGAAGTACGTGGGAGCCCGGTCTCGGAGATAGCAGCATCGAAATACG
>DASPVS010000141.1:0-3366 GCA_035622235.1 Acidimicrobiales bacterium
TGGCCGCCGTGAGCAATGCCGGTGGCATAGGCGTTCTCGGTGCGATCGGGTTCTCGCCGGAAGAACTCGAAATAGAGCTCAAGTGGCTCGACGAACACGTGGGCGACCGCCCGTACGGGGTGGACATCGTCATCCCAGGCAAGTACGAGGGCATGGGAGAGATGGACCCGGTCAAACTCGAAGCCCAACTGCAGTCGATGGTCCCCGACGATCATCGAAGATTCGCAAGGCGACTACTCGACGATCAGGGTATTCCGCCGGTTCCCGAGGGAGAGCGCCGTAGCGGGATGATGGGTTGGACAGAGGCCACTGGAAAGCCGCTCCTCGAAGCGGCGCTCCAACACGAGAGCGTCCGCCTGATCGCCAACGCGCTAGGAACTCCCCCCGCCCACTTCGTCACACAGGTGAAGGAGTCCGGGAGAATGATCGGCGCCCTCGCAGGGTCGGTGAAGCACGCGAGACAGCACAAAGAGGCAGGCCTCGACTTCATCGTGTGCCAAGGAACCGAGGGCGGAGGTCACACGGGCGACGTCGGAAGCCTCGTTCTGTGGCCCGAGGTGATCGACGCGGTTGCGCCACTGCCCGTTCTCGCAGCCGGCGGAGTTGGTTCGGGTCGCCAGATCGCTGCAGCCCTCGCCATGGGGGCACAGGGGGTTTGGAGCGGCACGTTGTGGCTCACGGTAGAAGAAGCCGATATACCCCCGGGACAGATGAAGTCGTATCTCGACGCGACGAGTCGCGACACGATCCGCTCGCGCTCGTTCACGGGCAAGCCGTGTCGCATGTTGCGCAACGAATGGACCGACGCCTGGGAACGCGACGACACGCCCGATCCCTTGCCTATGCCACTGCAGATGCTTGTCGCCATAGACGCAGTCGGCGCCACCCACAGGCATCCGGAGAAGGCGCGACCCATCGCCTTCAATCCCTGCGGACAGGTGATCGGCCATCTCAACACGGTTCGCAAGGCGAAGGACGTCATCTATCAGCTGGTGGAAGAGTACGCGGACGCAGTCGACCGGTTGAACCAGACAGCAAAAGTGTGAAGGTCAAGTCCTCGAGCGGCGCTGGGGAAGGCGCATGACGAACTTACCCTCGTCATAGACCAGCCGGCCGCCCTGCGATTCGCACAGAGCACGTGCTATGGGCAATCCGAGTCCGGCGCCGCACCGATCGAGCGTGACGAACCGCTGAAACGCCTTTTCCTCACAGCCCGGTGGTAGGCCTGCGCCGTCGTCGGCGACGGTGATCTCGACATGTTTCTCGCGAGCGCTCACCACGACGACCACTCTGGTCGATGCGTGACGGACGGCGTTCTCGATCAAGTTCGTGAGAGCCTCACGCGTCGCCTGCTCGCTCAAGGTGACCGGTTCCCGGGGCGCCAGGCCTGTCTCGAAATCGATCTCGATTCGATCACCTGTTCGTTGCCGGGCCCGCTCGACTTCCCTTTGTGATAGGGAGACGACGTCGACGGCCCCTGTCTCGAACGGATCGCCGTTATCGAGCCTTGCAATACGCAGAAGAGACGACATGAGTCGTCCGATTCGGTCAGATTCTTCGACAAGGCTCGCGAGAAGATGCTCGCGACCCGGCGGTTCCCCAGAGAGTATGAGAGCCTCGGCATTTGATCGGATGCCTGCGACCGGCGTACGTAATTGGTGAGCCAGATAAGCCAGGAACTCTCTTGCACGCATGTCTGATGCGTGCGCCTCTGCCATCGCCGCCCTCAGACCGGCCACGATTGCGACGGCAAGTACCAGGCAAGCCAGTTCCAAGAGTCGATCGCCCAACAGCGCGTCCCAATCGACGGTCGCCCCGCTCAACATCCCTCCGAGAAATCCAGCCGACGAAGCGATGAACGCGACCGCAACGCCGGCTGTTCCGGAGACAACAAGCGTGACGACGAGCACAGGCAATAAAGACAGAATCGCCAACGACAGCGAAGTCATCGGATCGAGCAGCCCGACGAGGAGCACGAACGTGACTGCCAGTCCGAGCACGAGCCATCTCGCGACACCGAGCGGGCGGTGATCCCACAGCCAGGTCTCCCACGACCCGACCCGGAGCACCGACGACCGGCGCCAGAGGTGTCGTGGCCGTCGCTGTAACCGGCCCGACGCCGAACCTGATCGGACCGCGGACTCAGTTGCTCCTAGTCGCGTTGCGGACTCAGCCGCTCCCGGTCGGCCCGCAGACTCGGGGGTCTCGGAGGTTCTTAACGGCTCGTCGGAATCTCCCGAGGGCCGGCGTCTTAAAGGAATTACGACCGACGGCGACGAGTCCTCAAATCGCCCTTCTCGATCTACACCCCAATTGGTCACGATGACCCGTCACCGAAGCACATAGCCCCGACCGCGCTCAGTAAAAACGAGGCGCGGACCGTGCGCTTCCAACTTTCGGCGCAACGACGAGACGTAAACCTCCACGAGGTTCTGGTCGTACGCGTCGAAACCCCAAACCTGCGCTAGCAACTGGGGCTTTGTGAACACGACACCCGGAGATCGAACGAGCGTGAGAAGCAACTCGAACTCGGTCCTCGAAAGATCGAGTACAGCTCCCGCACGTAGAGCCACTCGGGACGACTCATCGACGACCAGGTCTCGGACCTCCCAGGTCGGAGATACGAGACGACCTGACCTCCTCAAGATCACGCGCACCCTGGACAGAAGCTCTGCCAAGGCGAAGGGCTTGACGATGTAGTCGTCGGCACCCACTTCAAACCCTCGTAGCCTTTCTGCAAGAGCATCGGCTGCCGTCAGGAACACCACCGGGACGCCGGCCGCGGCGCGGGTCGCAACAGCGAGGTCGAACCCGTCGCAGCTTCCGGGGAGGTACACATCGAGGAGCACCAAGTCCGGTCGGAAGCGGAGCAGGTGGTCCGCAAACCCCTCGGGCCCGTCTAGGACGCGAACGTCGTATCCGCCGTGCTCGAGGCCGGCGGCGATTCCTCTTGCAAGAGAGACGTCGTCTTCGACGAGCAATATCCGGGCCATCGGCCCGGCCGCTGCCGGTCGAGGCATCGCGCTCAACGGTTTGGCTGGCTATCGCTCGGGCGCCAAACTGGCTCGATCTTTGGGGTTTCGAGTCTTCTCACCCCTGCGACGAACCCGGGATGCCACGGGGTGTGGTGCGCCGACCTGGTCCCGTCGCTTTGCACCGTTTTCACCACAGAGAATGAAACGACCGACACAATGCTGTCGTTACAAGAGACGCGCCTGGGCTCCTGAACAAGTCAGGAGGCCTTCGGCCCAGGCGCGTGACACGGAGCAGGAGACGCGTCACTTACCCCCCCAGAATGCGCCCGAAAGGGTGGGCACGGGGGATTTTGTGAGCCACCCTCGGGACGCACCGCCAGTGTCACCCGAT
>DASPVS010000142.1:0-5083 GCA_035622235.1 Acidimicrobiales bacterium
AGCCACTCCGTGATGCGACGGGTGTCACCAGCTCCTGCACCCTCTCCTTCGATGAGGGTGACCAGCTCGTGCTCGGGGTTGAGCAGCTTTCCGAGAAGGCCACAGACCGCTTCTACCAACGTCTCACCCACGACCTCGACACCGTCACGGGAAAGTCCCATGTAGTCACCGGCCCGGATCGTCCCCGCCGGCCCGGTCGCGTCGCGCACGGCGCGGGTGACCTCGCCGGCTATGACTCGTCTCGCGGAATCGGCCATCGCGGCGCAGTTGTCGTCCGCGCCTGCTTCGGGGTCGTACTCGAGCAAGGCGGCGAATCCCTCGACTATCCCGCTCGTCGGCACGGTGCGAACTCTCTTCTTCGCCATCTCGCAGACCTGCATCGCGACCGGATGGATGTTGTCGTTGTTCGGCAACAGGATCACTTCCGGGGAGGGGAGCGCCTCGACGACCTCGAGGATCTGTGCGGTAGACGGATTCATCGACTGCCCGCCTGCGACGAGGTGATGCACACCGAGAGATCTGAAGATGCGCCCTACACCTTCGCCGTTGGCGACCGCGACAACAGCGGTGCGCGGCGGAGGGCCCCACGGCTGATCGTCTTTCGCCGAGGCGCCGACCGCACCCTCTCGGACCCACCTGACTTCTTCCACTTGATCGAGAAGGTCGGTCACCCGTATATCTCTCGGACGCCCTATCTCGAGTGCCGCTTCGATTGCGGGCCCGACGTCGCTTGTGTGGATGTGGCAGTTCCACAAACCATCGCCGCCAACCACGACGATCGAATCGCCCAACCCCGCCCAGACTTCTTTGAATGCCGCAATCGTGTCGTCGGGCGCGTCGAGGAGGTACATGACCTCGTACCGCAACTCGTTCGCGCCGCTCGTTTCTGCCGCTTCGCGCGCGGCCTCTGCGTCAGAATCACGGCCATTTGTGGAAATCCCTCCCCCGTCCGTACCCCCACCGCGCCCGACGCTTGCGACGTAAGCCTCGACTGCGCTCGCGGCGGCTTCGTCAAGGGCCGGCGGGTTCGGAAGTGGCCGACCGTCGACCACCGTCAAGACAGCGTCGAGGAAGAGCACGTAACCGGATCCTCCAGCGTCCACCACTCCAGCTTGCTTGAGTACCGGTAGCAGATCCGGTGTGGAGGCCAGTGCTTCCCTTCCCGCGTCGCGAGCCGACTCGACGACACCCAAAAGACCTCTTATTCCCTTGTTGATGGCGTCTTCCGCGCCATCGGCCGCGCACCGTGCGACCGTTAGAATCGTGCCCTCGACGGGCCTGAGCACGGCACTCGTGGCCGCATCGCTCGCTGCCCGTAGCGACCTGGCGATCACAGCTCCATCGAGTGGCGGCACGGCGGCACTGAGAACCCCTGACAGACCGCGTAACAGCTGCGAGAGAATCACACCCGAGTTGCCGCGCGCACCCATGAGAGAACCGTGAGCGATCGCCTTGCAAACGCCGACCACATCGAGCGCCTCGCCGTCGCTGGCGTCTATCTCCTTTACGACCGAATCCACCGTGAGCGCCATGTTCGTCCCGGTGTCACCGTCGGGCACGGGATACACGTTCAATCTGTTGAGCGTTTCGCGATGGCTCTCGAGCGCTCGACCGAACTCCGACATCATGGCGACGAGGTCGGGCGCTGCCAGCGACCCCAACGGCTCCATGGCGGAGGATGCTAACCTTTGTCTTCGTCCCAAAGGTCCTTCGGAGGAGATCGTCGCGCCGTGGCCGCCGTCTGTGAGATCTGTGGCAAGCATCCGTCGTTCGGTATGCGGCTCAGCCACTCCCATCGTCGCACCAAGCGTCGCTGGAACCCGAACATCCAGCGCGTCCGCGCGGTGGTCGACGGAACGACCAGAAGGATCGACGTGTGCACGTCGTGCATCAGGGCCGGAAAGGTGACCAAGCCCGCTCGCCACCGGGTCGCGCCCCCCGCCTCCTGAGAAGGGTCGGTCTTAGTTCTTCAACCGAAGGGATGCTCCCAGCCCGTCGGACCGAGCTCTTCACCGTCGAAGAGTCTTTCGGAGGGGTTTGGGGTGCACTCTCCGACCCGAAGCGGCGGATCCAAGCCGTCCTCTACAAACGCCTCCACAAGGAAGCGGGGGCTCGGGGTGGCGATGATCAGCTCGTAGTCCTCTCCTCCGCCGAGTGCTTCGGCACGAGTTGCGCCTGCGGATATCGGGAGCGAGTCCAAACGGAAGCCGACGCCGGACGATTCCGCCAAACGGCCGAGGTCAGCGGCGAAACCGTCCGATACGTCGATCATCGCCGAAGCGCCTGCGAATCGAGCACGTTCTCCGGCCGCGATACGTGCCACGGGGCGAGCGTGAGCCTTAACCAGAAGGGCGTCCGCGGGGTCGAGCTCGGGCTGTCGCAGTGACTTTTCGCGGAGCAGTCGGAGGCCGGCCGCCGACGCGCCAAGCGTCCCCGTCACGAACAGGCTGTCACCTGGAGATGCCCCGCTTCGCAGGACGGGGCTCCCTCCTCCTCGAAGGCGACCCGTGACCGTCACCGCGGAGACCAGTACAGGCGATGTCGATAGGTCTCCGCCGACCACGTAGCACCCGTGCGCTTGGGCGGCGTCCCGGACCCCTTGGTAGAGAGACACGAGGTCCGTTTCGGGCGGTGCCGCCACTGCGACGAGGAGATGCTCGGGCAGTCCGCCCATCGCCGCGATGTCGCTCACCGCGGCTGCGACGCACTTCCATCCGAAATCTCCGATGCCAACGAGGTGGAGATCGGCGTGCACACCGGCGACCGACAGGTCGGTGCTGAGAAGCAGGGACGCCGGGCCCACAAAGGCCGCATCGTCTCCGATCCAGACCTCTCCCGCAGGTGGGCCCGGAAGCATCTTCCGCAACCGTTCGATCGCAGAGAATTCTCCTTTACCCTCGTAATTGCCCACGTAATCCGGGCCAGAGTTGGGAGCGAACACTTCTCATGCCTACCATGGGTCTCCCGGCGTGGAGGACGCGTCGGGGCAGCTCGGCGTCCTGCAGCGATGGCCGGGTCCATCGAGGAAGGAGCCATCCGACCATGCCGCCCACCACGAACCAGAAGCTTCTCGAATGGGTGGACGAGGTCGTGTCTCTGGCCGTACCGGATCGGGTCGAATGGTGCGACGGCTCTGCCGAGGAGTACGAACGACTCTGCGCCCTGCTCGTCCAGCATGGGACCTTCACCGAGCTTTCCGAGGCGAAACGTCCTCGAAGCTACTGGGCTCATTCCGATCCCGGGGACGTCGCGAGGGTCGAGGACCGTACCTTCATCTGCTCCAAGGACAAGGCGGACGCAGGGCCTACCAACAACTGGCGCGACCCCGTCGAGATGCGTGCAACGCTCAAGGATCTCTTCCGCGGCTGCATGCGCGGTCGGACGTTGTACGTGGTCCCCTTCTCGATGGGACCCCTCGGGTCACCGATATCGCACATCGGCGTCGAGCTGACCGATTCTCCGTACGTCGCCGTTTCGATGCGGATCATGACCCGCATGGGAAAGGCGGCACTCGACGTGCTCGGCGATCACGGGGACTTCGTACCGTGCCTGCACTCCGTCGGGGCTCCGCTCGAGCAGGGACAGACCGATGTTCCGTGGCCTTGCAACTCCGAGAACAAGTACATAGTTCATTTCCCCGAGACCCGTGAGATCTGGTCCTACGGTTCGGGCTACGGCGGTAACGCGCTTCTCGGAAAGAAATGTTTCGCGCTCAGGATCGCATCGGTCATGGCTCGCGACGATGGATGGCTCGCCGAGCACATGCTCATTCTGAAGCTCACGTCCCCCGAGGGAGGGGTCCACTACGTGACGGGCGCCTTCCCCTCTGCATGCGGAAAGACCAATCTTGCGATGCTCGTGCCAACCCTCCCGGGTTGGAAGGTCGAAACGGTCGGTGACGACATCTGCTGGATGAAGTTCGGATCGGACGGCCGGTTGTACGCGATCAATCCGGAGGCGGGGTTCTTCGGAGTCGCCCCGGGAACGAGCGAGACGACCAATCCGAACGCGATGAAGACGATGAGATCGGACACGATATTCACGAACACCGCCATGACAGACGACGGAGATGTCTGGTGGGAAGGGATGTCCGCCAATCCGCCGGAGCACTTGACGGACTGGCGATCGCAGGATTGGACGCCCGAAAGCGGCACCACTGCGTCTCACCCCAACGCCCGCTTCACGGTTCCGGCAGATCACAATCCTGCTTGTGCGCCGGAGTGGGACGATCCGAACGGAGTGCCGATCTCAGCCATCCTCTTCGGCGGGCGCAGGCGCGACACGGTTCCTCTCGTGACCGAGTCGTTCGACTGGGAGCACGGAGTCTTTCTCGGTTCGACCATGGCCTCGGAGACGACGGCCGCGGCAACGGGAGCGGTCGGAAACCTCCGCCGCGACCCGTTCGCGATGCTGCCTTTCTGCGGCTACAACATGGCCGACTACTGGGGACACTGGTTGAGTGTCGGTAGGAAAGCGGATCCGCAGAAACTCCCGCGGCTTTTCTACGTGAACTGGTTCCGCCGCGACGCGAACGGGAACTTCCTCTGGCCGGGCTACGGGGAGAATTCGCGAGTTCTCGCTTGGATCGTGGACAGGGTCGCCGGCCACGCGGAGGCGGTCGACACCCCGATCGGAAGGCTCCCGGCTCCAGGCTCGATCGATACCGAGGGACTGGATGTCTCGAAAGAAGACATGGCCGAACTGCTACGCGTCGATGCTGACGAGTGGCGCGCCGAGGTTCCGCTACTTCGTGAGCACTATTCCCGGTTCGGCGACCGCCTTCCCCGTGAGCTCGCCTCCCAAGTCGACGCACTGGAGACACGGCTCGGCGACAGCGCCCGCTAACGGGTCCTCTTCGCCATCCTCCTACCGT
This sequence comes from Acidimicrobiales bacterium, assembly GCA_035622235.1. GTDB lineage: Bacteria > Actinomycetota > Acidimicrobiia > Acidimicrobiales > UBA8190 > DASPVS01. The sequence continues at coordinate 4,874 of DASPVS010000142.1, forward strand.
GGAGGGCGCGTTGACCCGTCAGATAAGAGGCTCCGGCGGTCGCGGCGACGATCGCGATGACGACGTCGCCGGCTATGAGCGGAATATTGGCGATCACGGGGATCAGCGATCCGATCACCCAGGACAGCTGCAGGCGGGTCTCGAAACCTGCGAAGGCCCGCCCCTGCGCGGGGGTCGGGATGTAGCGCTGAACGAGTGCGTCGAACGCCG
>DASPVS010000143.1:0-4844 GCA_035622235.1 Acidimicrobiales bacterium
CCCGACGTCACGATCTCGAAGATTCGCTTTCTCGAGAGCCAAGGCCTCGTAAATCCGGAACGGACGCCTTCGGGTTACCGGAAATTTTTCGAGCCCGATGTCGAACGGCTTCGTTGGGTCCTCCGCCAGCAGCGGGAGCACTTCCTACCGCTCAAGGTCATAAAAGGTCGCCTCGAAAACGATGGAGAGACATTCACAGGCGAAGGAATGCTTCCGCTGCGCGGACACGCCGAGCCCTCGCTCGATCCTTCAGGCGAGGCGCCATTTGCCTCCTCGGTCGCGCACGCGGGTCGCGGGCCCGCAGTCGCAGTCGGAGAGACGTCGGAGCACGTTCAAGGCGCTCCGACGACTCCCGTCACCTTGAGCACGCCGCCCGCCCCAGTGGCGGCCTACACGCAACGTTCCTCGACCGGCGGTGATCACGCCACCCGGCAGGTGGATCCGTCGCGCGGGCCGGCCGATACCGCCGGGAAGACAGAAAGCGCTGGCGGGGCATACGAGGCTCCGACCACCTCGGGCCGGACCACGACCTACGTGCGGCCAGCTCCGACCGAGGGCGCGCCCGTTGAGAGGGACGACCCCGCTCAAAGCTCTACGTTGCCGTCGGAGTACCCCGGAGAGGTGTCTCACAGGGTCCCGTCAGGCCTCCTTTCGCCAGGGCCTCGAACTGAGGGAGCGCAACGCGCACCCACGCGCACCCAACCTGCCATCGATCCGGCGCTGCAAGAGCGTGTGGGCGTTCGGCCGACAGGTGGAGCGGCAGTGGCACGTGGCTCGAGCCAGGTCGTCCCGGGTCAGTGGGACGCGGCAGGCGCCGTTGACACACCTCTCGTGAAGAGTGCACCGAGCCGAAGGGCCGCACCCGACGTATCGGGCCCGTCGGCGACTCCGGGGGCGCCGAGCAGGTCCGGCCGACCGACGCCTTCCGGACGAGCCGGTACTTCCGGCGCCGATATCGAAGGTGCGACGCTGACACTCGAGGAGTTGGCCTCTGCTGCAGGGCTGACCCGAGAGGCCGCAGCCGATCTGGAGTCGTACGGGCTGATATCGGGCAGAACCGTGGGTGGAGTCACCTACTTCGACGCCCGGGCGTTGACCGTCGCGAACCTCGCGGCGGGATTCGCGGCTTACGGCGTCGAAGCCCGTCATCTCCGTATTCACAAGCATGCGGCCGAGCGAGAGGCCGGCTTCATCGAACAGGTCGTGCTGCCCCTGCTCAAGCAACGAAATCCCGAGGCACGCCAGCGGGCGGAGGAGACCGTGGCCGAGTTGTCAAGTCTTGGCATGGCTCTTCGTGCCGTTCTCGTCGAGTCGGCGCTTCACGACCAGATCGGGGGCTGAAAGCGCCCTCGCAGCCGGGAGTCCTCTGCGATAAGGCGGAGCTCGAGGCGACGATCAGCCGGTTGGGCGCCGAGGTCTCGGCTGCGTACCCGACCGGGGTTCTCGTCGTGGCGGTTCTGAAGGGTTGCCTGCTGTTCGTGGCGGACCTGATACGACGGATCTCCGCACCGTGTGAGGTGGACTTCCTGGCGATCTCGGCGTACGAACCGGGAACGGGTCGAGTGCGACTTTTGAAGGACCTTGATCTCGACGTGAAAGAAAGAGACGTAGTTCTCGTGGAGGACATCGTCGACACCGGGCTGACCTGCACCTACATACTCGGCGAGCTGCGCCGCCGCGAGCCGGCGTCGTTGGAGGTGTGCACGCTGCTCGATCGGCGAGCGAGGCGGATCGTGCCGGTGCCGCTCCGTTTCGTCGGACTCGAGGCTCCCGACGACCTGCTCCTCGGTTACGGCCTCGACGTCGCCGGTCGGTACCGAAACCTTCCGTACATCGCGGTCGGCGACCGCGCGGCTCTCGAATCCGATCCGGACGCGCATGTCGTAGCGCTCTACGGACGGTAAGTTGCTCGTATGGTCGAAGTGCGCCTGAGCGCTGTGCGGGTGGACCTTCAGTCGAACACCCCGGTCCTTTTGCTCACCGAAGCCGAAGGTGCTGGCAGGACTCTTCCGATCTTCATCGGAGCGCCCGAGGCCACTGCGATCGCCTTCGCGATCCAGGGTGTCAACACGCCCCGCCCTATGACACACGACCTCATGCGCGACATGCTCGAAGTTCTCGAGACAACACTCGAGCGGGTCGTCGTGACCGAGCTGCGCTCAGCTACCTACTTCGCCGAGCTCCACCTGAAAAGGGGCGGCTCCGAACTGACCGTTTCCACCCGGCCGTCGGATGCAGTGGCGTTGGCGGTTCGCACGGGAAGCCCCCTTTTCGTCTCCGATGAGCTGATGGATGCCGAGGGCGTCCTGTTGCCTTCGGAAGAGGACGAGGACGACGGCGAGACGAGCAGCCCCGAGGAACTGGTCGGACAGTTTCGCCAGTTCCTGGACGAGGTCCGACCCGAAGACTTCTCCTCCTGAAGCCTCACTTTGGAAGAGATCGCGTTCGGGAACGCTCATGTCATAGAGCGCCGCTGTGTGACAAGTCGCTGTGTGACAAGTCGCTGTGTGACAAGCCGCTGCGTGATAAGTCTCCGGGTCATAAGTCGATGGGTCATAAGTCGTTGGGGTGACAAGTCGGCAGGTGAAGACACGCGTCGAAACGGGGGAACCGACCCCGCTGGAGGTATCTGAATGAGAGCCCCGAGTCTTTCGGCACGACGCTCCGCGCACGCAGCGGTGAAAGCGGCAGTCGGGTTGTTGCTACCGGTAACGGCACTTGCGCTTTCCTCGTGCTCGTCCGGATCATCCTCGAAGAAGTCGGAAGCCACCTCGACCTCCGTTCGCGCGTCCGGGTCGACGAGCACTTCGAGCGCCAACACGAGTTCGGTGCCGAGCACGACCTCGAGCACTGCAGCCGGCACGGTCAGGTGCGTCTCCAGCGGCCTAGCTGCCTCGCTCCAAGGATCACAAGGCGGGGCCGGAACGTTCGAGTTGACTTTCGCTCTCAAGAACACAACTAGTTCGCCGTGTGTCACAGGCGGCTACCCGGGACTCCTGCTCGTCGACTCTTCGGGCAAGGACCTTCAGACAACGACGGTCCGCGGTGGTCCTCTGTCGTTCGAGAACGTGACACCTCTGGCGATCACAGTTCCTGCCGGAGGCACCTTCTGGTTCAACGTCGGGTACTCGGACGTGCCGACCGGGACGGAGTCTGTGTGCCCGACGGCGGCGTCGATCCAGATCATCCCTCCGAACGACACCGGGCACCTCGTCGTCTCGGGCCTCAACGCTTCGGTGTGCAACAACGGCACACTCGATACTTCTCCGGTTTTCGGGCCAGGCTCACCCGGCACACGGACAACCGCTCCTCCAAGCTGAGCACCGACCAGATCTGGGTCAGCCCAGATTCACGACAATCCGCCCCCGGACCCCGCCGTTGAGGATCTGCGCGAGAGCATCTGACAGGCCCCCGAGCGACACCTCCGAGGCGACGAGCGAATTCAGGTCCACCTCTTTCAAATCTTTGGCAAGTCTCGCCCAAACCGCGATCCTCTTCGAACGCGGCACCTGGACAGTGTCGATTCCGACCAGGGAGACCGCCCGAACGATGAACGGATAGACGGTCGTGCTCAAATCCGAACCCCCCGTGAGCCCACTTGCTGCGACAGCGGCTCCGTAGCGCAATGTTCTCAGAACCTGGGAAAGAGTCCGTCCGCCGACCGGGTCGACCGCGCCCGACCAGATCTCCGGGCCGAGTGTTCGGTCGGAGGCGATATCGAGCCCATTGCGTCCGATCACGCGGGTGGCCCCCAGCGACTCCAACCACTCGCTCTCGGCTTCCTTACCCGTGCTCGCCACCACCTCGTATCCCTTCGACGCGAGCAGAGCGACGGACAAGGAACCGACCCCACCCGAAGCGCCGGTCACGAGGACCGGCCCTTGACCCGGCTTCAGGCCTCGGTGCTCGAGCTGTTCCAGTGAAAGCGCGGCGGTGAACCCCGCCGTTCCGACGACCATCGCATCACGGGCGGAAAGGCCTTCGGGGACCGGCAATGCCCAGTCGCTCGGAACCCTCGCGAACTCGCTGAATCCCCCGTGTCGGGACACGCCGAGCTCGTGGCCGTGCACTTGGACGACCTGTCCTTCGGAAACATCGGGGTCGCTGCTCGTCACCACCTCGCCTGCGAGGTCCACTCCGGGAACGAGGGGTGAGATCTTCGCAACGCGGTTACCAAGTTGGGTGACCATCCCGTCCTTGAAATTGACCGCTGAATAACGGACCCGGATGAGCAGCTCGCCCGCAGGAAGATCTGAGATTCTGAGCCGCGAGACATCACGTTCGACTCTGTCGTCGAAGGCGGTTACGAGGTACGCGGAAAATTTCTCCGGGAGCGCGACACCCATCTCCCGCGATCGTTGTTGGATCTCGAGCGGATCCCGGTCGACGCCGTTTCCCGCTGCCCCTTCGCTCATCATCGGCTCATCTCGATTTGTCGCTTTTTCGTCCGCTACGTCGGTCGTCGGCGTCGCTGGCTACCCTACGGCCGGTGAGCGACGCCGTTCCTTCTGGCATCCGGGTCTCGCCTTTGACGCCCGAAATTCTCGCCGAAGGCCGCATCTCGATCTCGGGTTTGCAGGTGGTCGGCCGCCGAGTCTGGTGGTCGGAGTCGCGGCCGACCGAACGGGGACGACAAGTCGTGCTCCGCGCGGATCTGAGCTCGACCGGCGAATCTTGGCGGCACGACCACAGACTTGCGACGCCCGCTGACTCTTCGGCCTCGCCCACCGACGCTGCTACCGCTTTCGCGGATCTTGCCACGGCATCTACGGAACCTGAAGAGGTGACTCCCACCGAGACGAGCGTCCGATCTCGTGTCCACGAGTACGGGGGCGGCGCATTTT
>DASPVS010000144.1:0-11668 GCA_035622235.1 Acidimicrobiales bacterium
GATCAGCCCAGAACGGCGGCATCGTCTCCTTGTCTTCGTCGAGGAACGATCTCGGCACCTCGGGAGGACAACGTGACTCGAGCCACCTCTGCACCGTCCGCATCAACTCTTCGTGGTGGTCTCCGATCCCGATCGACATGACGCCTGCTTCTCCGACTTCTCCGACTTCTCCGACTTGCTGCTTGCTGCTTGCTGCTTGCTGCTGCTGCTTGCTGCTTGCTGCTGCTGCTTCCTGCTGGCCTGAGAGTTTGCTCTCAGAAGATCCCGATCACGTGGTCCAGCGACCAGACCTGCCAAGCGTGAGCACCGAGGCAGACGACAGCTGCCAGGATCATCATGTAGTTCTGACCCTGCTCCGCCCAGTCATGGATCATCAGCCCGAAGTACAGAAGATTGAGAGCGATGCTCGCAAACAGGGCGATCGGGGTCAGGAACCCGAGGGTGATGCCGAGGCCGAGCGAGAGCTCGGACATGAGGACTACCCAGGTCATGGCCTTGGGCCTGGGCTTCACGACCGTGTCGAAGCCCGTTCGAACCGCGGCCCACTTGTGCTTCGACGCGATGTCGGCCGCCCAATTGATTCCCGCTTGACGCTTTATCCAGGCTTCGAGGTTCTTGTGCCGGAAACTTTCGAGCCACCACAACCCGAGTCCGATTCGCAGCACAGCCACCCACTCCGCACCGGACAACCAGGTCGTTTTCATCCCGATGGTTCTAGCACGCCGACTCGCTGGCCTTTCGTAACGCGTTCTAACCGAGTTCCACCGTCGGCGAGGGTGCAGGCGAGGGCGCAGGCGAGGGCGCAACCGATGTTTCCGCGGTAACGACGCGACTCCGTGGCAACAGGCCGGCGACGACTACGCCAGCAAGTGCGATGCAGACGGACAGAAGGTCGAAGACTCGCAAGCCGGGAGCCCTCGCGTGCTCGAGCGACGACGACCATGCGAGAGCCGCGCCTCCGAGACCGGCGCCGAGCGCCACGCCCAAGGTGAGGAACAGCTGTTGCGCGGCCACGGGCCCACCCTGCTCCCCTGGTCGAGCGTGGTCCAAGACGACCACCGAGGCCGTCGCGTAGCAAAGCCCCATCCCGAATCCCGCTATCGCCCAAGCCACGAAGCCCAGCCACCAGGCGGTGGAGGTCCAATCGAGTGCCAGGACGACGGCGACACCTGCGGATACGAGCAACAGCCCGGCCCGGACGAGGCGGCGCGGGCCAAGGGTGTACTGCCACCTCGCCTGGAGCCAGGAGCCCAAGGTCCAGCTGAGCGATGCGGCGGTCAGGACGAGACCTGCCTCTGTCGGCGTGCGCCCGTGAAGGGCGACGAGAGAAAGGGGGAGGAAAGCCTCGGCGCCGAAGAAGGCCATGGCGAAAATGCCCGATACAGCGACCGCACCGATGATCTGGCGGAATCCCGCAGTCCCCCTGTGAGGAAGGACCACCGCCAGCGACCGGACCGCCAGCACCAGACCCAACACACCGAGCAGCCCGCCCACGATCGGCTGGTGCGTTTCGAGCGCAACCAGGAACAGGGTGACACCCCCGGCGAGCGTGACACCGGTCACGAATTCCGACCGCTCCGGGAGGACGAACTTGCGCTCGCGCTGCTCCGGCTCGTCTGCCTGAGCCACGGCGGGAAGCGCGATGGCCGCTGCGATCACCACCGCCGGTACCACGGCGAGGAAGACGAGGCGCCAACCGAGGTCTTGAGCAATCACGCCAGCGATCGCGGGGCCGATCACCGCAGGAAGCACCCACGCCGTCGACAGAGCGGCGTAGACCCGAGCGCGCATCTCGGGCGGATAGCCGCGCCCGACCGCCACGTTCACGACCACGATAAGAAGCCCGGCGCCGACCCCCTGGATAGCCCGGCCTACGACAACGACGAGCATCGTCTGGGCGAGGCCGTCGACGAGCAGTCCCGCGACGAACGCGACGACTCCGACGAGCATCGGCCGCGCCATCCCCACCCGATCGGTGAGCGATCCAGCGATGACGATGCTCACCACCTGGCCCAGCATGAACGCGCTGAACGCCCATCCGTAGAGGGTGATGCCACCAAGGTGCCGGAGCACCACCGGCAATGCGGTGGCGACCGCCAATTCCTCGAACGCGAAGAACGTGACGGTTAGGACGAGCCCGGTCGTGAGCCTCCGGTAACCGGGGTGGAGGATCGAGCTGCCGACGTTCTCCGCGCGGGGCACGCCTTCCATCCTCCCCTACCCGGGGAGGGGCGAGGTTCAGCCGCGGTGGATCAAGTTGAAGCGGGTGGTGACGACCGGGTCACCGGTGTTTGCGTCCTTCCAGACGGTTTCGGTGACGATGAAGGTCATCGTCTTGCCCTTGGACTCCTTCGTATAGGCGTCCACGATCGTGCCTTCCCCTTCGAGGACGTCCCCGACGAAGACCGGCCGGTGGTATTCGAACTCCTGCTCGCCGTGCAGGATGATCCCGCCCTTCGCCATGAGCGGTCCGATCACCTCGCCCATCGGATTTCCCTTGGGTTTGTCGGTCGGCTGGATCTCGGCGAGCTCGCCCCAGGTCTGCATGACGAAGGGAAACGTCGGCGGAACCGGTATTGCCGCGAGCCCGGCCTCCTTCGCAGCCGCAGGATCGCGGTACACCGGGCTCGGGTCGCACACCGCCGTGGCGAAGTTCGCCACTGGCCCCCGCTCGACAACAACTTTCGACTTGCTCATCGGCTTACCGATGATGCTCTTCAGTTGATCGTCTTCCGGCATCTCTGGCTCCTCCCGGCCGGCGGCCCGGCCGGTCGCCCAGCCGGCGGTCACCGTAGCGGCGGTCACGGTAGCCGTGCTCAGTTGCGGTCGGCGAAACGAAGAGTCATGAGTCCGTGAGGCGCACGAGCCCGATCGCGATTGCGCGAAACGCCTTGCCGCGGTGCGAGCACGCGTTCTTCGTGACCCTCGACATCTCCGCGTAGGTCGATCCGCCCACACCGTCGGGGACGAACACAGGGTCGTAGCCGAAACCCCCCTCGCCTCTCGGCTCTTCCGAGATGGTGCCGGATGTCACCCCGTTGGCGAGAAGCTCGAACCCGTCGGGGAACAGTGCCAGCGCGACAGTGCGAAAACGCGCTCGGCGTTGGTCCGGGGTGACTGCGCCCGCCTCCTTGAGCTCGCACAGCAACTTGGCGACGTTCTCTTCGTAGGTCGCGTCCTCACCGGAATAGCGCGAGCTCCTCACGCCCGGCGCGCCGCCCAAAGCCTCGACTTCGAGCCCCGTGTCGTCAGCTATTGCGGCGAGCCCGGTCGCCTCGACGAGCGCACGCGCTTTGATACGCGCGTTCTCTTCGAGCGTGTCGCCCGTCTCCTCGACGTCTCCCGCCACGTCGGGTCGGGGCACTATCTCTACTTTCTGTCCCGCGATCTTCGCCACGATCGAGACGATCTCCGCGGCCTTGTCGGGGTTGGCGGATGCCATGACGATCCGGATCTTTTGGCCGTGCGAGCTCATGACTGCAGACGGCTCATCGCTGTGGCGGCGGCTCCGCGAGGAGCTTCTGCTGGGCTTCGAGAAGCTGCTCGATTCCGCTGCGGGCCAGATCGAGCAACTCGTCGAGCTCGTCTCTTGTGAAAGGCAGACCCTCAGCTGTCCCCTGCACCTCGATGAAGCGACCCGAACCGGTCATGACGACGTTCATGTCGACCTCTGCGCCCGAATCCTCCGAATAATCGAGATCGAGAAGGCACTCGCCGTCTACAACTCCCACAGACACTGCCGCACATGGCTCGGTGAGCGGTTGCTCGGCGAGCTGTCCCCGGTTCAACAGCCTGGTGAAGCAGTCGTGCAAGGCCAGGTACGCGCCGCAGATCGACGCAGTTCGCGTGCCACCGTCGGCCTGAAGCACGTCGCAGTCGACGGTCACCTGCATCTCCCCCATCGCGACGAGGTCGGTAACCGCCCGGAGAGAACGTCCGACGAGCCGCTGTATCTCGTGCGTCCGACCGCTCTGCTTTCCCTTGGCGGCTTCGCGGCTGATCCTCTCGGGGGACGAGCCCGGGAGAAGTGAGTACTCGGCCGTCACCCAACCCTTACCGGTGCCGCGCATCCACGGCGGCACGCGCTCCTCTATCGAAGCGGTGCACAAGACCTTGGTCTTGCCCATGCTCACGAGCACCGAGCCCGGTGCGAACTCGGTGAAGTCACGCTCGAAGGAAACGGGCCTGAGCTCCCCCGTGTTGCGCCCGTCGTTCCTCGCGCCCGGCCGCCCCAGGCCTCCCGAGCCTTCAGCCTGGCTCACAACGAGAACCCACGGCCCACAGCGGCCTGGTCCACGACGCCGCCGAAGGACTCCTCCGCCTCTTCTTTCAAAGCAGACGCAGGCACGGTCGGCCACCTGTGGGTGAGGACGAGCCGTCGTGCCCGGGCCGCTCGTGCGCTTGCCCCTGCCTGTCTGCCGCTCATGTGCCCGGCCTTTCCTTCGTGGTCCATGGTGAACGTGGCCTCGCAAAGGGCGAGATCGAGATCGGTGCCGAGCTCGGAAAGGGACCAAGCCGGCCCGGAATCGGCAGAGTACCCCAGACTTTTTCCGTCTCCCTCGACTCTCACCGCGAGCGTCACCGGACCGTGGTCGGTCCTCGAAAATCGGAGTCGGAGATTCCCGACGTCGACGCCGTCGGAGTCCCCCACTTCTTCGAATTGCAGGACCGAATCATCCTCGACGCCGATTCTTTCGCGAACGCCCGGCGCTGCGTACACCGGGACCGGGTCACGTTCCCAACCCCATGTCCGAAGCGCGGCGGTGCGAAAGCCTGCGACGTCGGTGCAGTGGTCGGAGTGCTCGTGGGTGAGGACGATCGCAGAAAGTCGAACGGGGTCGGTGAAGAGCTGAAGATTGGCGAACGTCCCAGGTCCCGCGTCGATCCATATGGAGATGTCCGAGGCCCACGAACGCAATAGATACCCGCTTGCCGCGCCGCCCAATCCGGCGTGGCTCCCGTCACACCCGAGAACCGTCAGGGTCCACACTGCTCGGTTCCGACAGAAGTCTCGTCTCTCGCGACGCGCCTCTCGACCGCCTTGAGGAAGGATGCGCTCCGGTCGAGATAGGTCCCCTCACTCGGTGGCGTGGGTGCTCCGGGCGAGAAGAGCACGACTGCTTCGCTCTCGCCGTGCGGTCCGTGCGAGCCGTGCGAGCCGTGCGGGCCGTGCGAGGCGTTCGGGCCGGGCGGGGCGTGCGGGCCGCGCGAGGCGTGCGAGGCGCGACCGACGAGCTCGACCGCCGATGCGACAGCTTCCTCGACCGTTGCGGCCGGCGTGAAGGAGACTCCCGGCGCGCCTGCCGCGATCTCAGTGGCAAGGCGCGACCCGGCTTCTCCGAGACCTACGACGGCCGGCGCAGGCGACATCGACCCGAGCTGGCGGACGATCGCGTCGAGGTCGACTCCCCTGTCGCGTCCTCCGGCGATAAGACAAACGCTGCGCCCGGCGAATGTCTCGAGCGCCGCAACGGTTGCCGCAGGATTGCTCGCCAACGCGTCGTCCACGAATTCGATGTTCCATTGCACACTCACGGTTCGGAGTCGACTCGGAAGCGGCGGCATTTGCGCCCAGGACGCCAAGAAATCAGGGGTGTCCGGCAACCGCCCGTCGACGAGGATCGCAGCTGTGAGGGCGCCGCACAGGTTGACGAGGTTATGACGCCCCCTCAACGGGAAGCGGTCGCGTCCGACCCATGTCTCTCCGTCGACGACGACGTGATCGCCTTGCACGACCACTCGGCCACGGTCGCCGTAGAGGTGCCGGTTGGGGAAGTGTTGTGTGCGCGCAAACGCGTCCGGGCTCGTCGCGTTGACGGCCAGCTGGAGATCAGCGCGGTGTGAGAACAGGTTCAGCTTGTCCGCGGCGTACCGCTCATAGGAGCCGTGCCAGTCGATGTGATCGGGCGAGAGAAGAGTCAGTACCCCCACCGCCGGGGAGACTTCGACCTCTGCGGCTTGAAAGCTCGACACCTCCACGACATATACGTCGTGGCGATCTTCGCCGTAGAAATCGGACACCGGTTTGCCGATGTTCCCCCCGATCCCGACATCGAGCCCGACGGCGCCGAGGAGCGCGGCGGTAAGTAGGACCGTGGTGGACTTCCCCTTCGAGCCGGTGACCGCGACGACTCGCTGGTCGGCGAAGTCGGACAGCCACAAAGCGGTGGCACTAGTCACGATCGCTCCGTTCGCGCTCGCTCCTCGAAGCTCGGGCCGGTATCTCGAGACACCCGGGGAGCTGATCACGTACTCAGGCTCGCCCGAGGTGAGGAAATCCGGTCGGCGAACCTCGAGCTGCACTCCTTCGAGGACGACCGTCGACGGGGCGTCGTCTGCGACGATCGTCACCTTCGCACCACGTTCCATCGCCAGTCCGGCCATCGAACGGCCTTCGGATCCCGTTCCCCAGACTGCAACCCTTTTGCCCGCCAGCTCGTCGATCCCTCGGCGCTGCGCCATCAGACGAGCTGCTGCGCTTCGAGCTCTTCGCGGATCCTTGTGAGCACCTCTCCGGGTGGCGCAGCGCTGTCTTTTCTCGGTACCGAAGCAAGTTCGGTGCTGAGGATCTGAGCGAGCTTTTGCACGACGATCGACCCGGACCAGTTCGGGTCCTCGACAAGGCGGCGGATCGCCGCGAGCGATTCGTCGCTCGTACCCACGCATTCAAATGGCTTGCGATCCTCGTGGACGAGATCGACGAACCCTTCGACCTGATCCGCATCGGACAGCAGGTCCGAACCGAACACGGAGATCAACTCTTCACGACCGGTCGTGGTCGCGAGCGTCAAGAACACAAATCGGCACTTGGGACACTCACAGCACCAGTCGTCGAAATCCGAGGACATCGCGAAAGCCTTGTTACAGCTGCGGAACGCCCGGTGGTATTGCGTGAGGGTCGCGAAGCAATCGGCGATCTCGAGGTCGGAGAAACCACGCAACAAGGACACGTACCGGATACCTGGATGCACCGAGCTAGTGAGCAGCTGCTGGAGAATCTGCTCGAACTCGATGCTCTTGCTCCATTGGTGATTGATCTCCACCGGGACCCGGTCGCTCCGAGCGGAATCCTCCGAGTCAGAAGTCACGCCGCTGGTCGGCGGTTGTGGGATGGAGCGTGTTGGAAAGCTGGAGGATCCTTCGAGAGACATGGCGGTCGTGGAGAAGCCGTAGAGGTACCCGGAAGCGACGACGATCAGAGACACGATCGCTGTCACCGGTACGTGACCGTTCAGCGCGCCCGACCGGTTGAGCGCGAGCAACTCCGGTGCGACCTTCCTGCCGATCACCGCGAGCTCGAGGCCCGCGATCTCCGCGATCCTGCGAGAGGCGGGGTGCCCGTTAACGGAGACGAGCAAGGGACGGAGCTCGCGCAGCGCTTCTGCGACGACGATGGAGTCCTTCCCTCCCCCTACCGGTACCGCCAAACCGGGAGCTGGAGCTGACGAGTTCTCCGAACGGCTACCCGACTCGAACTTCGCACAGAGCTCGAAGCGAAGCGGTACCCCGAGTCCGTTGCGGTAAGCGAACTCGCGAAGGCCACGGTCGTATAGCTCGTTGACGAAGTCAGCCTCGAGCGCGTCGAGCGTTCCGCTTTCGACGACCAACCTGGGCGGGGCAGCGGCCTTGTAGTAGCTCACGCCGGCGGTGAGATGTAGCAGACGCAGACACGCCTCGAAGCCTCTCTGCTCCGAGGCAGACAGATGGGCCCGGCGGCCGAAGTCGATGACCTCCTCGAATCTGGCCACGTCGTCGAGCGCGTAACGGAACACCGCTCGACCATCGGAGGGATCGAAGTCGAAATCGGTGATCCGGAAAGTTTCGATCTCTTGCGGACGGAACGTCATCGATCGGCGCTCAGGCGGTCAGAAGTAGATGATCTTCTTGGCGCGCTCTGTGACTTCGTCGATATCACCCGTCCAAGCACCTGTCGACAAATACTTCCATCCCCCGTCGGCTGAAACGACGACTATCACCCCGGAATCGATCGACTCGGCACATCGCGCGGCGCCCGCCATCGCAGCGCCCGACGAGATGCCCGCGAAGACGCCGACTTCCGCGAGTCTCCTCGTCCATTCGATCGACTGGCGCGGGTTGATGATCGTCTTGCGATCGAGAAGGTCGAAGCCGCCCAATTCCGTGAAGATCGGTGGAATGTAACCGTCGTCGAGGTTGCGCAACCCGTCGACCATCTCACCGGCCGGAGGCTCGACCGCCCAGAGCTTTATGTCGGGGTTCCGCTCCTTGAGGAATCGCCCGACGCCTAGAAGGGTCCCCGACGTGCCGAGCCCGGCGACGAAGTGCGTGACTTCGGGGCAGTCGCGCCATATCTCCGGCCCCGTTCCTTCGTAGTGCGCCTTCGGGTTGGCCGGACTCCCGTACTGGTAGAGAAACAGCCATTCGGGGTGCTCTTCGCTGATCCGAAGTGCCATCCGCACAGCACCGTTCGAACCCTCCGACCCAGGGGACTCGATTATCTCCGCACCCCACAGCTCGAGGAGCTGACGACGTTCGGGAGAGACGTTTGTCGGAAGAACACACTTGAGCCGGTAGCCCTTGACCCGGCACACCAGCGCGAGACCTATCCCGGTGTTCCCGGAAGTGGGCTCGATGAGGGTCTGACCGGGTTGGAGCTGGCCTTCCTTTTCGGCGGTCTCGACCATGGACAGCGCTATCCGGTCCTTGACAGACCCTCCCGGGTTCTGGCCCTCGAGCTTCACGAGCACCCGAACGCCCGGGTTCGGGCTCAGGCTGCTCACGTCGACGAGCGGCGTGTTGCCGATGAGATCGAGGACGCTCGCTACAAGGGCCACGTTCGTGCCGTGCCTGACCCGATCAGCCGCCGGCGACGGCCGGGAGAATCGAGACCGTGTCGCCATCTGCCACCTTCGTCTCGAGTTGGTCGAGATAGCGGACGTCGTCGTCGTTGACGTAGACGTTCACGAAGCGGTGGAGGGTCCCTTCATCGGTGAGGACCTGACCCTGCATGCCCGGGTAGCGGCGAACCAGGTCGACTAGGACCTCTCCGATCGTCGCGCCCTCCGCCGTGGTCGAAGAGCTTCCTCCAGCCGCCGGCCTCAGGACGGTTGGCAGGCGAACTTGGACAGCCACGAGGTCCTCCTTTCCTCCCCTAACGCCTTTAAACGGCTTTAACGGCTTTGACCGAGCGAGGACACACCTTCGAAGGGCTCACTTCGAGGAGGAATGCCCCGGGACAAATGTTGACAACTTTGGTAACCATTCTAGTGGCCCCCCGAATGACGCTCGGACTATCGGTTGTCGAGAACCACCTGCTCTTCGGAGATCCGCCCGTCGACTATCCGGTAAGAACGCAAGACCGGGTGGGTTTCCCTGAGGGAGACCAGCACGTAATGCCAGCTCGGATCCGGAGCCTGAGCTACGTCGGTGGGTGACGGATACGCGTCGGTGTGGGTGTGCGAGTGGAAGACCCCGATGATCTCCATTCCCAGGGACTCGGCGTCGCGATCTGCCCTCAAGTGATCAAGTGGATCGACCGTGTACAGCTTGGCCGAGGCGGCGAGATTGGCGGTGGGGTAGCACTTCACCGTCTCCCCTGTGGCAGGGTCCCCGCCCAAAAGCCCACACGCCTCTTCGGGAAGTCCCGCAAGGCAGTGACCGAGCATCTGCTCGTAGACGGCGTCGGGAAGATAGAGCATGGGGGCCCACGGTATAGGCGATACCCTCCCCTCGGCCCCCCTCGGCCTGTCTCGGCCCCCCCTCGGCCCGGGATCGGCCAGGAGCAAAGCTTCGGAAGAGGAGGGCATGAGACAAGGCTCTGGTACCGGCGAAGACAGCGGACGAGAACAGCGGACGAGAACAGCGGACGAGATCAGGAACTAACCCGGGAAAGGCCCAGGAAAGAGAGACGTGGCTGCCAAAGGACCGGGTCGGCGCCAGCATGCGGCGAAGCGCAAGGAATCCGACGACCGGATCCGAACGATCGCTCGCAACCGACGGGCCCGGCACGACTACGACATCCTCGAGACTTACGAGTGCGGCATCTCGCTCCAAGGAAGCGAAGTGAAGTCTCTTCGCGCAGGGCGCGTAGCCCTTCAGGACTCTTACGCCAGGGTCGAGGAAGGTGAAGTCTGGCTCTTCGGGATGCACATACCTCCCTACGAACATGGAACCGGCTTCGGAGCTCACGACCCTGACCGACGGCGCAAGCTTCTCATGCACCGAGGAGAGATCGACGAGCTCAGGGACCGGACACAGCAGCAGTCGCTCACCCTCGTCCCTCTGTCCGTCTACTTCAAGGAAGGGATAGCAAAGGTCGAGCTGGCACTGGCGCGAGGGCGACGCCTGTACGACAAGCGCCATGCGATCGCCACACGCGACGCAGCACGGGAGGCGGCGCGCGAAGCAGCGCACGCAGCAGGCCGTCGCAGTGCGGGTTGAGACCTGGAGGGCGGCGTTGCCGACTACGCGACAAGTACACTTGAGGACGCGGAACGCAGTAAGCGCTCCGCTCACCGACTAGGGGGTGATTGGCTTCGACTCCGGTAGTCGATGCGGGAGAAGCGAGCCGTGGTCTCCGGAGCCACGTTAAAGAGCCGGAACAAAAAATAAACGCGAACGACAACGTCGCGCTGGCTGCCTAATTAGGTAGTCCGTTCGTCTGGCCTCGGTCCCACGGGCCAGTAGCGAACGTCATCCAGTGGGGCTCACCCGGCGGAGCGGTCGACCGGCCGTCGGGGACATCAAAGGTTGACTGGGGAGCGGCGAGTTGGCCGGTGGCGGCGCCGCTCCCGAGATCCAGCCGCCGGCTGCGCTCGGAGAAGGCCCGTTGAGAGGCTGGAGGACGCGGGTTCGATTCCCGCCACCTCCACGAAGCATATTTGCAGGTCAAGTGGGGTATTTGGACTCGAAAAATGGCCTTTGTGACACGTATATGACACAAGGCATTGAAAGGCGGGACGTTGCCACACACCGCGGCCACTTACACGGTACGTGTGAAAGTAAAGAGATCCCCCGATTATCGGTCCCTCGGCGACATCGATGAAAAGGGAACCTGGCTTGCTGAGGTAATCGACGGCTATCTGCCGAGCCTCAGAGCTTCCACGGACGACGACCTCAGACTTCTAACCTGCAAAAAGAGCGAACTTGAGGATGATCAACTCTTTGCCGTCATGAGAAACGGGGAACGTGGGGTGGCTGCCGATCTCATCGGGGAGGGTGGTGCAGTCGAGTTCAGGCAACATCCTCGGCACCTTCATGACATGAAGACAGGCATCCTCTTGAGGCTACCCCCCTCGGAGGATCTCGGTTGGTTGTGCATCCATCTCAATAATCGACGAGGCGCGAAGGCACTTCTTTGCAACGAGCTGATTGCAAACTTCCGAGAGGACTTCCCCCAGCTCATGTTGGAGATAAATCCATGCGTGGCTGGCGCCGCCCTCCAGGAAGCAATTGACCGAGGCGCGATCCAAAAGCTCAAGCTGGTTCGCTTTGACCACCCAGACGATTCAGCTAACCGAGCTGCCTCGGGGAAGTGGGTCGACCGGAACGTTACTGCTCGCATCGAACTGGACGTTTCGGGCGTACTCCGATCGACAGGACGAGTTTTGGGTGGATCGCGGATCAACCCCAACCTCATCCGTCGCTTCTTTCGAGGCGACAGAAGCACCTTTGGGCAGATAGTGGAGTT
>DASPVS010000145.1:0-4014 GCA_035622235.1 Acidimicrobiales bacterium
ATGGAGGTCGGGTCGGGCTCCGAGGCAGATCTCCTCGATGCACTGGACAGGCTTTTGCCACGATCCACCAGATATCGCCATGTCCATGGTGCTCCCGGCCACGGAGCTGACCATTTGCTGCCAGTTATCGTCTCGCCATCCGTGACTCTTCCGAGTCTCGACGGCAAGGCGGCTCTGGGCGTGTGGCAGTCGCTCGTATTGGTCGACCTTAACGAGGACAACCCGCGGCGACTTGTTCGGTTCAGCTTTCTACCGTCTCCTTCCGGTTAAGGACTCGTCTCCTTGGACTCTCCCGACCACCTAACCTCTTCGCATGCCCGAGCCGAACTCGATTGCACAAGCGAATGAGCGAGACGCCCTCAACGGATTTCTCGACGTCTATCGCGGAGTGGTAGAGCGCAAAGTCACCGGGCTCTCACGCGCCGACGCCGTCAAGGAGCTCACGCCCACGGGTCTCTCACCTCTCGGCGTAATAAAGCACCTCGGCTGGGTGGAATACTACTGGTTTCGCCATTGCTTCGCAGGCGAGGAGGTTGACGCTCCGCCTCGTGAAGGTGGCGACAACGCCGTCCAATTCCGAGTCGGACCGGACGAGAATGCCATCTCGGTTCTCGATTTCTATCGGTCCGAATGCCGCCATTCACGCGAAGTAGCGAGCATGGCTCGCTCGCTCGACGAGCTCAGCACCCGTGAGAACCCTTACTTCGGCAGGGTCAACCTTCGGTGGATCTTGATCCACATGGTGGAAGAGACTGCTCGACATGCCGGTCACCTCGACATCATCAGGGAAATGATCGACGGTGACACCGGTTACTTGTAAACAGGCCCTGCCTGGGGTGCGGATGAATGGACACACCTACAGACTCGATGATGGACCTCTGATGCGATCACGACTGCGCCTGTTCGCTTTCTGAATAGCCTTGTCTGAATGGAGATATTCGAAGATCGAACCGCGGTGGTCACCGGGGCAGCCAGCGGCATCGGACTGGCCATCACCGAAGCGTTCCTCGCTGAGGGCATGAACGTGGTTATGACAGATGTAAATGAGGAACAACTGACCAAGCAAGGGCATCGGCTCCGTAATCAAGGCGCAGACGTCCACATTGCTGTTGCAGATGTCAGTGACCCTTTGGCGGTCGAGGCCGTCGCCATGGAGGCGCTCGATTGCTTCGGAAAACTGCATGTGGCGGTCAACAATGCCGGAATCGTGAACGGTGGAGCTGCTTGGGAATTGTCGCTCGAAGAGTGGCACAAGGTCGTCGACGTCAACCTGTGGGGGGTCATCCATGGCGTACGTTCGTTCCTGCCGCGTATCCTCTCCAGTGGAGAGGGTGGTCACGTGGTGAACACGGCATCACTTGCAGCCGTGGTCGCCGTAAAGCACCTTGGCCCCTATACCGTCGCAAAGCACGGAATCCTCGGGCTGTCCGACGTCCTGAGAGCCGATCTCGAGGCGATCGGTGCCCCGGTCGGTGTCAGTGTCGTGATGCCTGGGCTGACCAGGACCGGGATGAATCCGATCGGCACGGTTCCGGCATCGCAGGTCGCAATGAACGTTGTCGACGGAATTCGTCGTGGCCGTCGATACGTATTCACCGACGACCACCACATTGCGGAAGTCGAGACAAGGTTGAGTTCAATCCTCGCTGCGCGGTCAGACGTGATCGACTAGTCGACAAGCTGCGCAACCGGATAGAGCTCGAGCGGGCTCCCCGGGCTCAGTTCTTTTGCTTCTCGAGAGTGGCAACCTCTATGCGATCCCCCACTGACTTGTCGATGTTTCGCCAGTACTCGAAAGCGCGTTGACGAATCTCCTCTCGACGAAGTCCTGCGAGGAGTCCTGACACCGTGTCGACGAAGCGGTCCCGCGCCCTGTCGTCCATCACTTTGTTGAGCAACGCGTTCGCCTGACCGAAATCGTCGTCTTCGGCGTGAAGTGTGTAAGCGGCGCGAACGATCTCGCCATCGGCAGCCCACACAGCCCGCTCGGCGTACGTCTCGGTGTCGGCTGCCGGGGCGTTGTCCACGGAGTTGGGGTAGTAGACGGGATCGATCACGTTCTCTACGCGCATGACGCCGTCCTTTGAATAGCTTCGGACGGGTGACTTCGCTCTGTTGACCGGTATCTGCTGATAGTTGACACCGAGGCGTGCACGATGTGCGTCGGCGTACGAAAAACCGCGGGCGAGAAGCATTTTGTCCGGCGACAATCCGGTCCCCAGCACAGTGTTGTTCGGCTGAAACGCAGCCTGCTCCATTTCAGTGTGGTAGTCGGTGACGTTGCGATTGAGGGTCAGGCGGCCGACGTCGATGAGAGCGTAGTCGCCATGCGGCCACACCTTCGTGAGGTCGAACGGGTTAAAGCGGTAGGACTTGGCGTCCTCGAACGGCATGATCTGCACCTTGAGCGACCAGCTGGGAAACTCTCCCTGATCGATCGCGTAGTAGAGGTCGCGCTGGTGGTAATCCGCGTCTTGTCCCGCTATTCGCTCGGCTTCGACCTGCGTCAGGAACTCGATCCCCTGGTCCGACTTGAAGTGATACTTCACCCAGAACCGCTTTCCGTCGGCGTTTATCCACATGTAGGTGTGTGAGGAGTACCCGTTCATGTGACGCCAACTTCTTGGAATGCCGCGATCTCCCATGAGCCACGTGACCATGTGGGCCGACTCGGGAGAAAGTGTCCAGAAATCCCACTGCATGTCCAAGTCACGCAAGTTGTTCCCGGCAAGCCGCTTCTGGGAACGTATGAAATTCTGGAATTTCAACGGATCGCGAATAAAGAAGATCGGTGTGTTGTTCCCGACTATGTCGAGGTTGCCCTCGCTCGTGTAGAACTTGATCGCGAACCCGCGTGGGTCGCGCCAGGTATCGGGCGATCCGCGCTCGCCGGCAACGGTCGAAAAGCGCAGGACGAGCTCGGTCTCGCTACCCGGCTGGAAAACCGCCGCCCTTGTGAACTGGCTCACGTCGTCGGTGACGACGAACGTGCCAAATGCACCCCCACCCTTGGCATGGGGCTGGCGTTCGGGTATGCGTTCACGATTGAAGTTGGCCATCTGCTCGATGAGATAGAAATCCTGCAGGAGGACTGGTCCATCAGGGCCGACCGTGAGCGAGTGCTCCTGGCTGGCGACGGGGATTCCAGCATCGGTCGTCGTAGGGGGTCGGCGTGCCTGCTCATTGTTCATGAGTCTTCCTTTCTGTAGATCGTCGGCATGAAAGAAGTCGGCATGGAAGAAGTAGAGGGCCTTCTCGGCGCGCCACAAAAGGGGGGCTCGAAAATCGAACGAATCTGTGCTCACAGCCGATCAACGAGCAGGGCTTCGGGGTTCGGTAGGGCGCCGCGGCTCGGTCGATCTTCGGGGTTCGGTAGGGCGCCGAGGCTCGGTAGGGGGGTGTACGAACGAGGCCTGTGCCAGGGCGGCGACCCACGCCGCAAAGCTTACGATCATCGGTCCGGTAGAGAGACAGCCCGTCCGTCGGCCAGGTCGGTAACGGCACTCATGGCAGACGGCCTCCCAAGCTCGACAGCTTGCTCCACGGTCGAGTTGTTCTACGGTCAAGCCTCGCGAGATTGGGCACGGACGTCTCGACCAGGCCAATTGGTAAGGACACCTGCCATGCAACCAGGGAGTTACCAGGGCGCGAGGACGCCCTCCGGGAGTCATCTTGCAACAGAACCTTCAACAGAGGTCCAGTTGCCCAGCGCGTTCATAGCCTCGAGAGCCACACGACCATGCCGCGAAAGTTGAGCCTTCGCCCGACACCCTCTGGCTGGCGCCCACCGATCCGGTCGTTGTTCCGGCCGGATCGTGGTGTTCCATCGACCGAATCAGGGCATCGATCAAGCAAGGGGTCCTTCCGATGACAGATGCGCCGAAAACCGCCGTCAGTTTCGATACACAGATCAAGCCGTTGTTTCGGGAGAAAGATCGGAGCTCTATGTCCTCTGCTTTTGATCTCTGGTCCTACGACGACGTGAGCCAGCACGCCAGTGCTATAGCGGAGAAG
>DASPVS010000146.1:0-3449 GCA_035622235.1 Acidimicrobiales bacterium
GTCGAGGTGGTTCGTTGGCTCGTCCAGAAGGAGGGCGTCGGGACGCATGAGGAGGATCCTCGCCAGAGCGACGCGCATCTTCCATCCGCCGGACAGCTTGCCGACATCCTCGTCGACGACCTCGTCGTGGAAGCCGAGACCAGCAAGGATCTCCCGCGCCCGCGCCTCGAGACCGTACCCGCCCAGCTCGTCGAAGCGTGCCTGCGAGTGGCCGAACCGTTCGACGAGCGCGTCCAGCTCGTCGGCGCGCGATGGATCCGCCATCGCGTGCTCCAGGACGCGAAGATCGTGCGCAACCTCCGACACCTCGCCAGCGCCCGCCATCGTCTCTTCCAGGACGCTGCGGCCTTCGAGCTCGCCGACGTCCTGGCCGAAGTACCCTACCCGGACGCCGCGATCGACGGTCACCTGACCACTGTCGGGCTGCTCTTCGCCCACGATCATGCGAAAGATGGTGGACTTGCCGGAGCCGTTGGGGCCAACCAGCCCGACCTTGTCCCCGCGAAAGACGGCCATGGACGCCTCGAGGAACAGGATCTGCGAGCCGTGCTGCTTGGAGACGGAATCGAGGCGGATCACGAAGGGCGCCAGACTGACAGTTTCGGTGCCCTGCGCAAGCTACACTGCGACGGGCGCATGCCGGCCGATCACCACGGATTCATCCCTGCTTCGGCGGAGGAAGCGCTGCGCCGGCGCGTCAAGGGCGAGCTCCGCAAACGGATGCGTGGCCTGAGGAATGCGCTTCCCCAGGCCGCGTGCGCGCAGAGATCGCAGCGAATCGTCGCGCGCCTGGCAGAGCTCGAGCCGGTGGTGCTCGCCAGGGCGGTCGCGCTGTTCTGGCCGATCGAGAACCGTCACGAAGTCGACCTGCGGCAGCTCGATGACCTCCTCCGGGCTCGAGGTGTGCCGGTTGCCTACCCCGTCATCGATCCGGGCCTCCACGCGATGGAATTCCGGTTCGTGGCGGACAGAGATGCGATGACGCCCCACCCCTTCGGTCATCGAGAGCCCCGTTCCGGCGATGTGCCGGCCCTGCCAGGCCAGCTCGACGTGATTGTCGTCCCGGCACTGGCGGTAGATCCCCGAGGGCACCGGATCGGGTACGGCGCGGGCCACTACGACCGAGCGCTTCCGGCGCATGTACCCCCCGCAACGTCCGTGGCAGTCGCCTTCGACTTTCAGCTGGTCGCCGAAGCCCCGCAAACCGAGGGCGACGTTCCCGTCGGGTGGGTCGTGACGGACACGCGGACGATCGCGTGCGCTTCCGTCAGCTAGTCAGTTGGGGGTCGCGACGACCGCAGGGCTTGCCACGTCGGCCTCGGCGACGACCAAGGGGCAGGCGTGCTCGGTCGCGGGGACGCCGTCGCGCGGATGTCGGGAGATATGGCAAATACGAATTCGGGCAATCCCTGTCTCGACCCTCGTAGGTCGTGCCGCCATCTGCGCGGCATCCGGAACGTTGCCGGGGGCCCTGGGGCTCTCTGCCGCAGGCGCCTCGCGCCCCGCAAGCGGCTCGGCTGTCGTTCGCGCCTGAGACACGCCTTCGAACGACACGAGCAACGCAGCGACAGAAAGCGTCAAGTGCAGGG
The DNA here is from genome assembly GCA_035622235.1 of Acidimicrobiales bacterium. Taxonomy (GTDB): domain Bacteria; phylum Actinomycetota; class Acidimicrobiia; order Acidimicrobiales; family UBA8190; genus DASPVS01. The sequence continues at coordinate 1,590 of DASPVS010000146.1, forward strand.
CGGCGAATCGAGTCATGAGCGGCTCCGTTGACCTCACAAGAATCTAGTCGCTCGCCGCGTCAAACGCACGTCAAATAATGATAGGAAGTCCTCGATATCACATTATGATTCCATTAATATTCTCGATATGGACGCGACCCTTTGACGACATGATCTCGAAACCTGAGCCGACATTGTCCGGAAACATTTCGGCCGCGGCGGGGGCGCACGGACGGCGCATGGCGGCCCGACAATCCGGAGGTCGAACTGCCCATCCCGCGGGTCGTCTCGAGGAGTCAAGGGACCTACACTGACCCCCGAATCTCCAGGGATGACAGAATGTTATCCTCGGCGTCGCCTAGCCTTTCGGGGCGAGATGTCGCGGCCATCGCACGCAGGTGGGACGCTACGCCATGTTTCCTGTGTGTTTCGTAAATCGTACCATTGTTTCTTGCGCGTTTCTGAGGCGTCCTTATACTTCCCTTAGGTCGCACGGCTCTTGCTTGGAACCGGGCGCGGCGGAAAGGGAGTCAACATGCAACGATACCTGCTGGGAGCTGTGGTCATGGGTGCGCTTTCGCTAGCCACCGGTTGTGCCACTGAGCCCCGTCCTTCGGTTCAAGCGGCCGGGGTCGAGCAGTTGCAGTGCGACGCGAGCGCGACCTCCAAGGATGACCTGGTCCGGTCGATCGCTGTCATTCACGTCCAGCCTCTCTATTCGCACGTGCGCACGGGCAACACGAGCGAGGAGCGCGTGAACGGCGCCAAGCTTCTCGTCCGGCCGCCGAGGGGCGTCAGCGCCGAGCAGTTGACCCGCGTTCTGCAGTGCCACAGCGCCCGCGTTCTCCTGGGTCAGCTCCCCGTCAACGGGGTGCCGAACGATCCGTACTGGCTGCCCGACAGCTGGGTGAACATCGAGGTGAAGCCCGAGAACGGGAATTTTGCCGTCACCCTGAGCGCGAATACGGTCAGGGACAACCTCGCGGTCTACGGCCGGGCCAATCACTACGCCGACGAGCACATGATGGCGGCGGATCCCGGGCTTCCGTGAGAGGCACAGGGAGGCGGCGACCCGGCACCTCCTAGTTTTCGGTTCGATGCTTCCCGAGGCACTTCGGGCAGACTCCGTAGAGCTCGTGCTTGTGCATGCGCAGCTCGAAGCCGTGCCGACGCGCCACCTTCTCCTGTAGGTCTTCGATCCGCGGCTCCTCGAACTCCGTGATGTCGCCGCATTCGAGACAGATGAGATGGTCGTGGTGCGTCGAGTCGTCCGCGAGCTCGTAGCGGGTAAGTCCGTCGCCGAAGCGGCGTTCGTTGGCGACGCCGCACTCCGTGAGGAGCTTCAGGGTGCGGTAAACGGTGGCGTAGCCCACGCGAGGATCTCTCGCGCGCACATGAGCGAGGAGCTCCTCGATGCTCACGTGGTTGTCGGCCCGAAAGAAGGTCTCGACGATGAGCTTTCGCTGATCCGTCGAGCGCAGGCCCTTCTTGAGCATGTACGACTGAAGGATCGACCGGAAGTGGTCGAGCTCCGCCGACGGGCGGTCCATCTGCTTCCCCATCGCGATCGCGATTGTGGCCCATCGCCGCGCGCGGCGCACGCCCCTTTGGGAGCCGGCGCGCGCCGCCGGGCGATGGGCCGCACCCGGTGTCAATTCACGCCCATACCCCACCACGCGCCGACCCGACGTGGCCAAAGGGACCGCCACCCTCGAGCCTTGCGGCCAGGAGGTTCCGCTGCCTCTCGTCGAGTACCTCCACGGCTTGCTTGACGAATTCGACCGCAGCCACACGAAGCTGCGCGAGAAGGCGATCGTGCCTCGCGAACGATTCCTCGAAGGCCGCGTCGTCGACAAGCCCGCTGCGCACCGCGCGCGCGAG
>DASPVS010000147.1:0-14671 GCA_035622235.1 Acidimicrobiales bacterium
CCAATCGCAGCCGTACTCGCAGACCCCTCTTCCGCCACCCGGATCGCCCGGTCCGTACCCATCCCCTTACTCCGAAAAATCCGGGTATCCGCCGGGGTCTCAACTCCCTTCCCGACGCGGACCCCGACACGTCCGACAAGACGAAATGAACGGCGAACAGGGCGCAGCGGACGATGGCTCCGAAGGCTCCGGGCCGCCATGGAGCATCAGCGACGCGGTGAGCTGGCTGCTTTTCGCGATCGCAGGATTCGCGGTCGGGCAGGTGCTCGGATACGTGATCCTCGTCGTGGTAGCGACGCTGAACGGTCACACCGCTGACTACGCGAGACTCGCGGCACAGGCAGTCCCGCCAGCTTGGGTAGTGGTCAGCGAGCTGGTCGGGCTGTGGATCGGATTCCTCGGAGCAATTGCCGCTGCCGTCACCTTCCGCGGGACCGGGAGCGTCGTAAACGACCTGGGATTGCGCTTTAGCTGGTGGGATCTGCTGATCGGGCCCGTGGTCGGCTTCGTCGGCCAGGTCGTGCTCATACCGATCCTCTACCTGCCCCTCTACCATTTGAACCCGCACATTCAGCATGAGCTGTCGCAGCCTGCTCAACGCCTGACCGGAGGCTTTCACGGCGGGAACCTCTTCATCATCGGGTTCCTCACGGTCGTCGTGGTGCCGCTGATCGAAGAAATGCTCTTCCGGGGAGTCCTGTTGCGCAGTTTCCTGAGGCTCTTTCGAAGCGCCGGTCGCTTTTTGGGTCCGGCCTTCGCGATCATCCTGACGGGGGTCCTGTTCGGCCTCGCGCATTTCGAGCCGGTTCAGCTTCTCGGTCTGTGCGCTTTCGGGGTCGTCTTGTCCTGGCTCGCGTACAAGCTTCGACGCCTGGGAGCGGGGATCCTCGCCCACGCCACCTTCAATCTGATCGCCGTTTTGGCGATCGCTTCGAGCTCGGCCGTTCACTGAGGCGACCGGCCCCCTTCGACCCCTCGAGCTAGGTGCTGCCCCAGAAGGGGTCTCCTCGGGCACCATGGGAGTCAGTGCGCAGGCCTGCTCTTCCCACCCTTGTGACCCTGTTCGCCGTCGCAGCGGCGGTAGGTGTCGTGATATGGCAATTCGACCCGTCCGTGCTCTTGACCAACACGATCACGACCGGAGGCGACACCGGCGCGCACATCGCCACGGCCGCTTTCTTGAAATCCAACCTCCTGCCGCACCTACAGCTCACCGGTTGGGACCCGCAGTGGTACGACGGGTTCCCGCTCTATACCTTCTACTTCCCGCTTCCCGACGCGATCGCAGCTATCGCGAGTTACGTCATCCCGTTCAACATCGCGTTCAAGCTGGCCACAGCGCTCGGTTCGTTCACCTTGCCGGTCGCGGCGTGGGCTTTCGGCCGCTTGGCCGGTCTCGAGCGTCCCCGCCCAGCCGTTCTGGCCGTTTTCACACTTCCGTTCCTCTTCGACCAGTCCTTCACCATCTACGGCGGCAACATCTTCTCGACCATGGCGGGGGAGTACGCATACTCGCTCGGATTGTCCGTGGCGCTGGTGTTCCTGGGACTGGTTGTCAGGGGACTACGGACGGGTAGACATCGGGCGATCGTCGCCGTGCTCCTCGCGGCGTGCATGCTGTGCCATCTCGTAACAGCAATGTTCGCGATCGCGGGTGCAGCGATAGCGTTCCTGCTGCTCGGCCCCAGCCTGCGCCGGTTCTGGTGGCTCGTGACAGCCCTCGGCACGGGTGTGCTCCTGGTTGCGTGGTGGGCCATCCCCTTCGTCGTCGATCAGGCCTACACGACGGACATGGGTTGGATGAACGTGCGCACCTTCATGGCCCTGTTCGCACCCGGAGGGAACATCTGGGCGCTGGTCTTGGCCGGACTCGGCGCAATCGTCGCTCTCGCTCTGCGCGACCGTGTGGCTCTGTTGCTCGTGCTCCTCGGGTGGGCCGCGTTCGCGGCGACGACCCTCGATCCGCAAGGCAAGCTCTACAACACGCGCTTCCTGCCACTTTGGTGGCTATGCGTGTACCTGGTGGCGGGTTACTTCGTCGCCGAGCTCGGCGTCGGTATAGCGAGATTGTGGCGCTGGGCGCGCCTCGCGCTTTGGCGGGCGAGCATCGCTGCTGGCCCTGCCCTGCCTGATCTTCGGCCCACAGGCCTGCGCGCTGACTCTCTAGCCACCGCGCCGACTCTCGGTCTGGCAGTGGCCGGGGGACCTTCTCCGGTTCCCTCGTGGTCTCTCCCAGGCACTGGCACACTGGCCGGCGCAGGCACTGGCACACTGGCAGGCGCAGGCACTGGCACATTGGCCGGTGCAGGCGGGGGCACACTGGCCGGCCCAGGCGTGGACACATTCGGAGGTGCCCGATCCGAGGCGGGAACGAGACTCGACGCCGGCATTCCGCTGGAGCAGGACGACTCCGGGGATCACGATCCCGCCGGTCCACAGGGGATTTCGGGCAGCTCATCGCACCACCTGGTGCCGGACGGTTCAGGGGGGCGCGTGCCGCGTCCGCGCTTTTCACCGTGGGCCCCTGGCGCGGTTGGAGTGCCCCTGGCAGCTCTGGTGGTCGCGCTGGCGATCGTTCTGCCGCCGCTCGTCCCGTCGTGGTCCACTTTCATGACGACCAATACTCCTATTCATCCGGGTTTGAGCTCGGTTCCGTCGTGGGTCCGATGGAACTACTCCGGCTACGAGGCAAAACCGGGATGGCCGGAGATGGAGGCGGTGGTGAACATGGCATCTTCAGCTGCCAAGCGCTACGGCTGTGGCCGCGCCATGTGGGAGTACAACAGCAACCTCGACCGTTTCGGAACTCCGATGGCGTTGATGCTTCTTCCGATGCTCACCGGTGGTTGCGTAAACACTCAAGAAGGACTGCTTTTCGAATCCGCGTCCACCACCCCCTATCACTTCATCGATCAGTCAGAGCTCTCTGCGCAGCCGGACGATGCAATGGTCGGGTTGCCTTATCTACCCGACCCTCCACAAGTGCATCTCGGGATCGAGCATCTTCAACTGCTCGGGGTCAAGTACTTCTTGGCCTCGTCTCCTCAGGTGCAAGCTCAAGCCGATGCCGATCCCGACGTGACCTTGATCGACACTTCGGGACCATGGCACACCGAATATTCGTCCCAGGACGTGGTTACCACCTGGAACCTCTATCTCGTGCACGACAGTCCGGTCGTCGCTCCACTGGTAAACCAACCCCAGGTTCTCGAAGGGGTAGCCGCTTCACAGAACTCCTGGATGCCCGTAGCGCTGAATTGGTACGACAACCCAGGAGCGTGGGACACCGAGCTCGTGGCCGGCGGTCCACCTGAGTGGGTCCGCACGACAGCAAAGCAAGCGGTCGGACAGGCCGTCCCGTTGCCGGCGGTGCAAGTTAGCGACATTCGTGAGGGAGCTGATTCCGTGAGCTTCCACGTCGACCGAACGGGCGTGCCTGTCGTCGTGCGAACCTCGTACTTTCCCGCTTGGCATGCGAGCGGCGCGCAAGGGCCGTGGCGGGCTGAGCCGAATCTCATGGTCGTGGTGCCGACATCGCACGATGTGACTCTTAACTATGGCGCGACGACATCACAGCGAGCAGGGGAACTCCTCTCAGTTATCGGACTTGTCGCCTTGATAGTCCTGATCCGCAGACGTACGAAGTTCGGTGTCGCCGGAGCGAAGAAGGGCACGCCGATCTGATCGAGGGCGGCATCTCGGCTCTGGTCCAGACAGATCCCGGCTCTCCCCCATACAGATCCCGGCTCTGGTGCAGACAGATCCCGGCTCTCCTCCATACAGATCTCGCCTCTCCTCCGTACAGGGAGTGGTCGAGCGGAGAAGGGATAAAGTCGCGTTCGCCATGAGCGCTCTCGACGCGGTCTTCAAGGCCTACGACGTTCGCGGCATCGTCCCGGATCAACTCGATGCCCGGTCGTGTCGGGCGATCGGTTGGGCATTTGCTCGGTTCGCTGATTCGCCGCGAATCCTCGTTGCGCGGGACATGCGCGACTCAGGACAGGAGCTGTCGGAAGCCTTTTCGAACGGAGCGCGGGCAGCGGGGTCTGACGTCGTCGAGCTCGGGCTTTCATCCACCGACATGATCTATTTCGCGTCGGGCCGTTTGGATGCTCCGGGTGCGATGTTCACCGCATCTCACAATCCTGCCGCCTACAACGGAGTGAAGTTTTGCCTGTCCGGTGCGAGGCCTGTGGGTCAGGACTCGGGGCTCTTGAAGATCAAGGCGGACGCAGAAGCAGCGCTTGCGGACGGATCAGATCTCGGACCGGAGAAGGGTTCGGTGTCAAGCCGGGATCTACTCGAGGAATACGCGGCTCACGTCCGTTCCTTCGTGGATGTAACAGCGCTTCGCCCACTCAAGGTCGTCGCCGACACGGCCAACGGGATGGGAGGGCTGGTCGTCCCCGAAGTGTTCGGCTCGCTGCCCTTCGAGCTCGAGATCCTCTACCCCGAGCTCGACGGGACGTTTCCGAATCATCCGGCCGACCCCATCCAACCCGAGAACCTCGCTGATCTGAAGGCCGCAGTCCGGGATAACGAAGCAGACGTCGGGCTCGCTTTCGACGGCGACGCCGATCGTGTTTTCTTGGTCGACGAGCTTGCACAACCCGTTTCGGGGTCTCTTACGACCGCGCTGGTGGCCAGAGCGATGCTCGAGAAACATCCGGGGTCGACCATCCTCTACAACCTCATCTGCTCGAAAGTCGTGCCCGAGACAATCGCAGAGGCAGGTGGGAGAGGCGTTCGCACCCGGGTTGGTCATTCGTTCATAAAGGAAGTGATGGCGGAGACGGGAGCTGTTTTCGGGGGCGAACACTCCGGTCACTACTACTTTCGCGACAACTACAGAGCGGACTCCGGAGTGATCGCCGCACTTGTGGTCCTGGAAGTGATGTCACGCGCCGACAAGTCACTGTCGGAGCTCCTGTTGCCCTACCGCAGATACGCCGACTCCGGCGAGATCAACACCAAAGTTCCCGACCCCGCCAGGTCCGTGGACGCGTTGGCTGACAAATTGGCTGCCGAAGGGGCTAGCGTCGATCGCACTGACGGCATCACGGTGGACTACGGAGACTGGTGGTTCAACATTCGGCCTTCTAACACCGAGCCCTTGCTCAGGTTGAACGTCGAGGCCCGGTCAGAGGCCGAGTGCAAAAGGCACGTCGAAGAGTTGTTGGCCCTGGTGGCAGGATCCGGCTGAACTCGGATTCGTATCGTGGCCTCAGACAAAAGGCGGGTACGACGATTCGCCCGGAGCAGTAAAACCGAACGGTGCTGGAAAAATCAAGAAAGGACGGCTTGATGCCGCTCGATCCACTGCTGCTCGAAGTGCTCGCTTGTCCGGAGGACAAAGGCGCGCTGCTCTATTTTCCCGACGAGCAGCGTCTCTACAACCCGCGTCTGCATCGGAGCTACGAGATACGCGACGACATCCCCGTGATGCTCATCGACGAGTCCACGATCGTCGACGAGGATGAACACGAGCGGCTGATGGCCAAGGCGGGAGCGGAGGGCGTCCAGAGCACTTTGCAGCCGCACGAGGGAAAGTGAAGCTCATGACTCGGACGACGGGGGTTCTGGACACACTGGGAATGTTCGATGCTGCCGCCAATCTTCCAGAGCAAGTGGCGGACGCGGTGCGGGGCGGCCAGAACCTGGACGGGCTGCCGAACCACGAGTACGTGGAGAACATCGTGGTTCTCGGCATGGGGGGAAGCGGGATCGCGGGCGACATCATGGTCGCGATCGCGGGGCCCTTCCTTCCGCTGCCCGTCACCGTCGTCAAGTCCTACTCTCTACCTGACTTCGTCGGCCCAGGCTCACTTGTATTTGCGATGTCCTTCTCGGGCGACACCGAGGAGATCGTCGAGTCGGCGGGCGAAGCATTCGAACACGGTGCAAAGGTCGTGACGGTGACCTCGGGCGGAGAGTTGCGGCGGTTGGCGGAGGAGCACGGAGCTCCGCTCGTAGAGGTGCCCGCCGGGATTCCGCAACCCAGAGCGGCCCTCGGCTGGATGGCGATCCCGCCCTTGGTCGTGCTCGAAGAGGTGGGGCTGTTCCCGGGAGCGTCCGAATGGGTTCGACTCGCGGTGCGTCAGCTGCAATTGAGGCGCGACGAACTCACGAGGCCGGGTAACGAAGCCGAACAGATCGCTGCTCGGATCGGAAGGACGATCCCCCTCGTGCATGCGGCCCAATCGATCGGAGCCACCGCCGCGCTGCGCTGGAAAACCCAGATAAACGAGAACGCGAAGACTCCCGCGTTCTGGGCCGCGTATCCCGAGTTGTGTCACAACGAGATCGCGGGCTGGGGGCAGAACGGAGACGTCACGAGGCAGGTGACCACGCTCGTGAACTTGCGACACGACGCCGAGCACCCCCAAGTGGTGAGGCGCTTCGACCTCGTAAGGGAGTGGATGGCCGAAGTGGTCGCCGATGTCATCGACGTGCATGCCCAGGGTGAGGGGGATCTCGCCCAGCTCTTGGACTTGATCCTCATCGGTGACTTCGTCTCGCTGCATCTGGCAGAACGCGAGGGCATAGACCCAGGTCCGGTCCCCGTCCTCGAGGATTTGAAGGTGCGTCTTCGCCAGGCCTGAAAGTGTGCGTCTTCGCCAGGCCTGAAAGTGTGCGCCTTCGCCAGGCCTGAAAGAGGGCTAGGGCATACGATTGGTGCGTGGGCCGTGCCCGGGTCTGTGGTTGCAAGTCGAAGCCAGCCGCAGGCAAAACGACCCACGTAAGGCAACTTTTGGTTGCTGAGCATGGTGCGGCTTAGGAGTAAGCCCTGCCCGTCGAGGTGCCGGCCGTCGGCGCCCGAAGGAGAAGGAGGCAAGCGGTCCCTTTATGTGTCGAAGGGCCGGCCTTAAAACCTGCCACCGACGCATGGACGTGAACTCCTCAGCAGGCGAGTGTGGGGTCAAAGACCAGGTCAGCCGGGTACGGCCCACTTTCGGCCAGCTTCGCAAGTGGTCGGAAACGCTCCCCTCGTGCGAAAGGGAGGTGCTTCGTGGAGGTCACCCTCGTGAGCGGCGCCAGGACGGTGCCTGAAGATGTCCGCGCGCTCGCCGAGTCGAAGATCGGCAAGCTCGGCAAGTTGACACCGGTCCTGGAACACGCCGAAGTCCGCTTCAGCGACGACCCCAAGGCTCCCCTGGGATCTCGAAACGTCTGCGAGGTGAAGATCGACGGGCACGGGCACACATTGCGGGCGAAAGCGTCGGCAAGAGATCCTGCGACCAGCGTGGACAGGGTGGTGGACAAGCTCGAGCACCAGGTCGAACGGCTCAAAGGCAAGCTGGTCGGAAGGTCACAACCACGCCGTCACGGATTCAGCGGTCGATCAGACGCGTCATGACGCGAGCAGCAAGTCCAGGGTCCCCACGCCGAACGCCAACGCGCGCGGCGATCATCGCGGTACTGAGAAACGACGCCGCGCCCATCGCCGCGGCGGTGTTTGAAGGTGACCGTCGAACTCCTTCGGCCATCTCGCGCAGCATGTAGGAGCGGCCGTCAGCCGCAAGATCTCCCACGGCCTTGTGGTAGGCGATGCAAGTCCTCGACATCTGCTCTCCGTGTTTTTCCACGAAAGCTTGTCGGACGCGACGCGGCATGGTCTTGTCACTCGTGACACGTCCAGAGCCACGTTGGACATACGAGTACAAAGGGGCGGGGACCGAGCGAATGGGCTGTTCGAGCGCGCAACGGAGACACAGTTCCCAGTCTTCGCCGCCCGCGAAGGACGGGTCGTAACGGGGGTCTACCGCAAAGGCGCTTCGCCTCATCACGATGAAGGGGATTGCGACCACGTTGACCCAAAGAAGAATGCGTGCGCTGTAGTCGATCGGGCCTCGGAAGGTGACGTTCCGGCTGCCGTGGACGACTTCGTGCCACGACGACGCGGCGCCTACCGCCGGATTCTCGGACATGAACTCCACCATCGTGCGCCCGGCTCCGTCCAACCACTTGTCGTCGTCGTCGCACGTAGCGACCAACTCTCCTTCCGCCGCGTCGAGGCCCAGGTTGCGCGCAACGCACGGGCCCTCTGCGACGTCGTTTCGGACGACGCGGATCCGTTTGTCGGTGTCACAGAGACGGTCGAGCACCTCCGCCGTGTCGTCGGACGACCCGTCATCGACCACGACGACCTCGAGATGCTCGACTTGTTGTTCCAGAACTGAGCGGACGGCAACAGCGAGGTCCTGAGCGCGATTGTGCGTCGGCACGACGACGCTCAGGAGTAGGGGGGCACTCACAGGCGGGCGAGCTTAGAGGTCAGAGGGCCTGGAGCTGGTCGTTGTCCCTTTTCCGACGGCCGGGTCGGAGGGGCACCCGACAGTAGACTGGTATTTCCATGAGCGTTTTCACCCGCGTACTCAAAGCCGGCGAAGGCAAGAAGGTCCGTCGACTCGCCGAGCTCGTTCCACTCATAAACGAGCTCGAGCCGGAGATGGAGGCACTCTCAGACGACGACCTGCAGCGTCGGACGAACCAGTTCAGGGAGAGACTGGACAACGGCGCAAACCTCGACGATCTGCTCATAGACGCGTTCGCGACCGTACGCGAAGCGGCAATTCGCACGCTCAATCAGCGGCACTTCGACGTCCAGCTGATGGGTGGAATGGCCCTTCATTTCGGCTGGATCGCCGAGATGAAGACCGGTGAGGGGAAAACCCTCGTGTCCACGTTACCGGTGTACCTGAACGCCCTCGCCGGCCGCGGTGTGCATGTCGTGACGGTCAACGACTACCTGGCGGGCCGAGACGCCGAATGGATGGGCCAGGTCCACAGATTTCTTGGTATCACCGTCGGACGGGTGAGTCCCGACATCCCTGATTTCGCCGACAAGCGCGACGCATACGCCTGCGACGTCACCTACGGGACGAACACGGAGCTCGGCTTCGACTACCTGCGCGACAACATGGCGCGCTCGCGCGACTCGATGGTGCAACGGGGCCATGTATTCGCCATCGTCGACGAGGTCGACTCGATCCTCATCGACGAGGCTCGGACACCGCTCATCATCTCGGGCCCTGCCGACGAGTCTGCCAAGCTCTATTACCAGTTCGCAGGAGTGGCGCGGACGTTGCGGCGTGACGAGGACTACGAGGTCGACGAAGAGAAGCGGATCGTCGTACCCACCGAATCTGGAATCGCAAAGGTCGAGCGTCAGGTCGGGGTCGACAACCTCTACGACGTCGTTTCGATCAATTACGTGCATCAACTGACCCAGGCGCTACGTGCGAAAGAGCTCTACCACCGCGACAAGGACTACCTGGTGGCCGGTGGGGAGGTGAAGATCGTCGACGAGTTCACCGGTCGCACCCTCGAGGGACGGCGCTGGTCGGACGGGCTACATCAGGCGGTCGAGGCCAAAGAACGCGTGCGTATCAAAGAGGAGAACCACACCTGGGCGACCGTCACCCTGCAGAACTTCTTTCGCCTGTACGAAAAGCTCTCGGGTATGACAGGTACCGCGGAGACGGAAGCCGCGGAGTTTGCGAACACGTACGACATGCCCGTCGTGCCTATTCCCACGAACGTCCCGATGGTCCGCGAGGACCACCCGGACCTGATCTACAAGTCCGAGGACGCCAAGTTCGCTGCGGTGGTGGACGACATCGTCGAGCGCTACGAAAAAGGACAGCCCGTTCTCGTCGGTACTGCCTCTGTCGCCAAGTCTGAGCACCTGTCGAGCTTGCTCGACCGGCGAGGAATTGGTCACCAGGTCCTGAACGCGAAACAGCACGCACGCGAAGCCGAGATCGTCGTCCAGGCAGGTCGCCTAGGAGCCGTGACCGTGGCGACCAACATGGCCGGACGCGGCGTCGACATCCTTCTCGGTGGGAACCCCGAAGGCCTGGCGAGGCACGAGGCGATCGCTTCCGGTTTGGACCTCGACACCGACGAGGGATACGCGGAGTACGAAAAGCTCCTCGAATCCTTCGAGAAGAAGTGCGAGGAAGAGGGCGACCGGGTCCGCGAGCTCGGAGGGCTGTACGTACTAGGCAGCGAGCGCCACGAGAGCCGGCGTATCGACAACCAGCTGCGCGGTCGCTCTGGGCGCCAGGGCGATCCCGGGCAGAGTCGGTTCTTCCTCTCCCTCGAAGACGAGCTCATGAGGCTCTTCGCCACCGGAGCGATGCAGTGGGTGATGAGCCGGGCCCTACCCGAAGACGTGCCGATCGAGGCGAAGATGGTTTCGCGGGCGATCGAAAGGGCCCAGAACACCGTCGAAGGCCGCAACGCCGAGGTCCGCAAGGACGTTCTCAAATACGACGAGGTGCTCAACAACCAGCGCAAAGTCATCTACGCCCAGCGTCTCCAAGTGATCGACGGTCAAGAACTAGTAGAACGGACTGAGGAACAGATCGAGAACACCGTCGACGAGCTCGTGAATTCGTCGTGTCCCTCGGAGTACTCCGAGGAGTGGGATCTCGAGAGCCTCTTGAAGGAGCTCGAGCAGTACTACCCGACGTCGTTCACCGTCGACGACTTGAGCGAAGCGGTCTCGACCGCGCAGATCACCGAGAGCGTTCTCGCCGAAGCGCTCGACTACTACCAGGCCCGAGACGAGAGCTTCCCGGGCGGCTCCGAGCAGGCGCGCGAGATCGAGCGGGAGGTGATGCTGCAGATCATCGACCAAAGGTGGCGCGATCACTTGGCCGAGATGGACTACCTCCGTGAGGGCATCAACCTTCGCGCCATGGGCCAGCAGGACCCGCTCGTTGCCTGGCAACGCGAGGGCTTCGAGATGTTCGGTCAGATGGTCGAGGCGATCGACGACGACTATCTGCGATACGTCCTTCACGTCCAGGTGATAGCCGAGCCCGCTGCTGAGCCGGATCTTTCGAAGGCGAGCTACGTGGCAGCCGAAGACCCGGTTCGCAGCAACGGTCTCCTCGAGATGTTCCGCGAGACCGGACCCGGTGGAGACGACATGGCACCGGCCAGCCTCCCCGCTCAGGCTCAAATTCCCGGACAGGCCGCCGCTGGCGACGTCGGGAACGGGAGCCATTCGATGAGCGCTGCTCGTGCCGCGAACGGCGGTGGTCCGGCAAGTGACGAGATGGATGACTTCGAGACCCAAGCCCCGCTCGTCAAAGCGTCGACCGAAAAGCTCGGGCGCAACCAGCCGTGCTGGTGTGGCTCGGGGAAGAAGTACAAGCTATGCCACGGTTCGGCTTAGACGCCGCCGACGCAGCTCGACGGGGAATTGGGCACGGAGCGGGACTTGGCTGAGGCTTCGGGATCTGACAGTTCGCGTGATTTCCGAGCGGAGCTTGCAACCTTGCGGTTCCGGCTAGGAGAAGCCGAGCGCTACCTGGGTTTGGACTCGATGCGCGCCCGACGCACCGAGCTCGAAAAAGAGGCTTCGCGTCCGGATCTTTGGGACGACCCCGACGTCGCGCGCGCAGTCACCTCCGAGCTCGGCGCCGTCGTCGACGACATCACGCTGCTCGAAGACCTGGACGCGCGCTTGTCGGACGCGGAGGTGCTTTACGAGCTAATGGTCGAAGAGCGCGACTCGTCGGTGGCTTTCGAGCTGGCCCAGTCCATCGACGACCTCGTCCGGAAGGTCGACGAGCTCGAGCTGCGTTCGCTCTTCAGCGGTGAGTACGACTCCGGCGACGCGATCGCCGAACTTCACGCAGGGGCAGGCGGCACCGACGCGCAGGACTGGACCGAGATGCTGCTTCGGATGTACCTGCGTTGGGCCGAGCGCAAGGGGTTCTCCGTCGAAGTGGACGAGACGACCGAGGGTCAGGAAGCGGGGCTTTTATCGGCCACGTTCATCGTCAAAGGACGTTTCGCGTACGGGCTTCTCGCTGCCGAGCGAGGAGTACACCGACTGGTGCGGATGTCGCCGTTCGACTCCCAGCACCGTCGCCAGACGAGCTTCGCATCGGTGGAAGTCACCCCCTTCATCGAGGACGCCGGGGACGAGGTCTCGATCGACGAGAAGGATCTCCGGATCGACACATACCGTTCGTCGGGGGCTGGGGGCCAGCACGTGAACAAGACCGACTCCGCCGTGCGGATCACACACATCCCGACCGGGATCGTCGTGTCGTGTCAGAACGAACGCAGCCAGCACCAGAACAAGGCGAGAGCCATGCAGATTCTGGCGGCGAAGCTCGCGGAGCTCAACCGAGCCGAACGAAGAGCAGAGCTCGAGTCGCTCTCGGGCCCTCAGGTCGACGTCGGCTGGGGGAACCAGATCAGGTCGTATGTGATGGCTCCGTACCAGCTGGTCAAGGATCTGCGAAGCGGGGAGGAGACCGGGAACGTCGACGCCGTTCTCGACGGGGACATCGACCGGTTCATCGAAGCCGAGCTACGGCGTCAGCGCGGGACCACGAACTAACGCCATCCGGTCACTGACAGTGAGCTCTCTTCGTCCCGCCGACTCGGCACGCGCGACATCCCAGCGTACGGCGTATGCCTGGGCTGTCCAGACGGTGCCTGCTACCGTGTACCAACCCTCGAGCGCCCCCCCGATCGACCGGACGACCGGTGGGTGGCGGGGAGCAGTACCGCCGAGACCTCCGACTCGATGATCACCTTCGAGAACGTTACAAAGACATACAAAGCCTCTACGGTCGCGTTGCACGAGATGTCGTGTGAGATCGACAAGGGAGAGTTCGTCTTCCTGGTCGGTCCATCGGGTTCGGGCAAGACGACCTTCATCCGCTTGCTGCTGCGCGACGAGATCCCGGACTCCGGTCGTATATGGGTCGCGGGCCGTCAGATCGGGCATCTGAGCCACTGGCGGATCCCCTATCTCAGGCGGAACATCGGCTGCGTGTTCCAGGACTTCCGCTTGCTGCCCAACAAATCCGTCTTCGAGAACGTGGCGTTCGCCCTCGAGGTGATCGGAAGGCCCAAGCACGTCGTCGCGAACCAGGTCCCGCAGGTCCTCGATCTCGTCGGCTTGGCGAAGAAGCGCGACAACCTGCCGCACGAGCTATCAGGCGGAGAGCAGCAGCGAGTCGCGATCGCCAGAGCGTTCGTCAACAGGCCGCTCATCCTTCTCGCAGACGAGCCGACGGGGAACCTCGACCCCGCCACGAGCCAGGGCATCATGCGGCTTCTCGACAGGATCAACAGGACCGGGACCACGGTGGTGGCCGCAACACACGACGCGAGCATCGTCGACCAGATGCGACGCAGGGTGATCGAGCTCGACCACGGGGCCATGGTGCGCGACCAAGCGCGAGGAGTGTACGGCTATGGGACTTGAGCGGGGAGAGCGCTGAGATGCCCGTGTCCGTCGACTACGTGGCTCGCGAGACTGCGTCGAACCTCTGGCGCAATCGACTGATGACGATCGCGGCCGTGCTCACCGTCGCAGTCTCGTTGTCGCTCGTGGGAGTCTCGTTGTTGTTGCGCCAGGGCGTGGCGCACGCCACCGCGCAGTGGCGCGGAGGTGTGGGCGTGGAGGTCTTCATGCAGGCCGCGTCGCCCGCTCCGGCGCGGATGACGAGCCAGCAGTCAGGGATCGACGACCAGCTCGTGCAGCTCCCTTACGTGAAGCACTGCCTATACCGCTCGCAGGTCTACGACTACAACGAAGCCCGTACCGTCATCGACCCGACCGCGTTTCAGGCGCTCAGCGTGGGTACCACTCCCTCCTCGCTTCGCTGCACTCTCACCAACCCCAACTCGGCGCAGCTGATAGCGAAGCAATTCGGGAGTTATCCAGGTGTGCTGAGCGTCCAGTACCCCGAGAAGCAGATTCACACGATGGAGACGGTCACGGGAATCCTCCAGGCGGTGTTCCTGGCGCTTGCGGTGGTCCTGCTCCTCTCGGCTTCGGTGCTCATACTGAACACGATCCGCTTGGCGATCTTCGCCCGCCGCCGTGAAGTTGCGGTGATGAAGCTCGTGGGGGCGACGAACTGGTTCATCAGGGTCCCGTTCATGTGTGAAGGGGTGGTCCAAGGAGTGGTCGGCGCGGTCGTAGCTGCGATGGTCGTAATAGGACTGCACGTTCTTTTGGACAGCCTTGCCGGCCACAACAACAGCAGCGTGTTCTACGCCATGCGGATCCCACCCGGTGAAGTCGCGGCGACCGCCGTCGTAGTCGCTGTGATCGGTGTGGTCATCGGCGCGCTCGGCTCTGCCCTCGGTATTCGCCGATTCCTTGACGCTTGACTCCGACGTCCTCGCGGTGCTCGAGACCGCGAAGGGATGGTCGGCCGGAGACACCGCTGTCGGCGTCGTGAAGTCGCTGTCGGGGTCCTCTCCCAAGGTCTGGTTGAACGGAGATTCGAGGCGCGTCTTCCAATGGGCGTCGGTGTCGAAGCTCCTCGTCGCCTACGCGAGTCTCTTGGCTGTCGAGGAGGGGACGTTCGCTCTCGATGATGAAGCAGGGCCTCCCGGAAGCACGTTTCGCCACCTGCTTGCACACGCCTCGGGTCTCGGGCCGGACGCCGGTCCGCCATTGACTAGGCCCGGCCGGCGACGGATCTACTCGAACGCCGGATACGAGCTGGTCGCGGCTCTCTTGTCCGACAAGGCGTCGATGCCGTTCGTCGAATACCTCAAAGCGGGAGTGCTCGACCCGCTCGGCATGTCCTCGACCGATTTGCCGTCCGGGGCCTCGCCAGCTTCCGGAGCGGAGGGGAACATCTACGACCTGCTGTCGTTCACGAGTGAGCTGATGCGA
>DASPVS010000148.1:0-4107 GCA_035622235.1 Acidimicrobiales bacterium
GATATCAGAGGCGCCGTCAGACGCTACGTAAGACGCGACATCAGACGCGACATGAGACGCGACATGAGACGCGACATCCGAACGCGATTTCAGACTCGTCGACCCTCGCGAACTACACACTGAGGCACGGACAGGCGAAGCCCGGCTTGTATGGAGGGAGTGATCGCACAATACGTGAGCGTGGCGCGCGACACCACAAGTGGTGGGGGCAGCGCTTTCAAGTTCTTCCATACCCACGCCCGATGGCTCAGTTGCGGCTCTTCTCCGAGCGCGGCGGTGAGAAACGCCGTCGCGTAAGACTGGCTGCGTCCGATCTGGTCGGCAGACCCGGAGAGGTCCGTTGGCACGACGACGACCTCGACGTGCCAGTCCGCCAGGGCTTCGCGTACCGAATCGAGGTTCCGAAGGGACGGCGAAGGTGACGGCCCAAAACCGAAAGTCAGCGTCTGGAGCAGCACATAACCGGCTCGACCGCTGTCAAGGCGCCATGGCTGCGATTGGGGGCCGCCGCCGCCAACCTGGGCGAAGCGGAAACCGCTCACCGCTTGCCAAGTCATCGCGGTCTCCACCCCCGAAGGAAAGGGAAACACGAGAAGTGCCGTTCCGCTGTCCACGGGTGGACCCGCTGCGAACCACGCCGGCAGGCGGACGGTCGACATCGTCAAGGGCACGACGCTCGCCTCTGCGCTCGCAATAGGCCAAAGGGCCACGGTCGCCAGTGCGACGGGAATCAGTACCGGGAGGATCGCCGTACTGGCGCGTGGGCGACCGTTGTTGGAACTTCCGTGGCGCGCGACGTGGCCGCCCTTCGGACCTCGCGAACTGTTGCGAAGCGAGATGTGGGCGTGATCGAGAATCAGCGCCAACATCACCGCCGCGCTCAGATAGACGGCCACGACGAAGCGACCCTGAATGATGTTCTGCATCATCGGCAGGTGGCTGATCTCGCGCCAGGGTGTCCAGATTCCGTGACGGGTGACCGTGAGCGACACCAGGGACGAGAGGAGCGCCAAGCCGGCGAAGAACCACAAGCGCAGATCACGTCTCCACACCACGAGACCGAGCACGAGTACGGCGACGAGACCTGTACCGACATACGCGGGCGACGGGAGCGAGGGGCCGAGGTGGCCGCCGAACGTTTCAAACCGGGTGTCGGAGGCCGGGCCGAAGGCGTGGAAAAAGCCCGCAGCGTTTGTCCCGCCCCGGTAAGGAAGCCCCGGCCAGATCGGAGTAGCAAGGCGCGCCCTTCCGGCGAGCGCGTACCACGCCGGGTAGGCAAGTGTGAGGACGCTCACGACGCCTGCAGTCGCCAGTCCTTTTGCCGCCGCGCCGAGATGTGAGACGAACAGCTCACGACGCCTGAGCGCGGCGAAGACCGCGACCGCGAACGTCCCGACCACAGCGAGCACGACCGTGATGAGGAGCATCTCCGTGCTGACGAAGAACTCGAGCACCAGAAGTAGGCCGAGGAGAACCCCGATTACCACAGAGTTTTTTCGCTGACGGACGAGGATCTCGTCCAAGCAGGCAACGACAAGCGGCGGTATGACCAGAAAGGAGGTCATCAGATGTCCATACGCCAACGACGCGATCATGAATGGCGAGAACCCGTACAAAAGGCCACCCACGAACGCTGCCGGCACGGAAACTCGCCAGCGTCGCAAGAGCCAGAAGAGCGCGAGCGCCGAAAGTGCGGGAGAAAGCGTCGAGGCGACGTTCAGTGTCGCGATCGGGCCGAACAACCACGTCACAGGCGCAAGCACAATCCCTATCGCCAGAACGCTCGTGTTCGAGAGCAAGTTGATCCCGCCCGGATAGAACAGCAGGTTCGAGTAGAACGGATTGTGGCCGTGCGCTATTGCGTAGGCGGGCCACTCGAGGAACCACAAGAAGAGCGCGGGATCGCCGCAGGCGCAAAGCGTCGTAGAGCTCGGGTGATTGCTCCACGCTTGCCACCAAAGGATCGTTGCGAGCACCAGATAGAGCGCAGCGACGACAGCGAAGGTAAGCCCCGAGCGGCTCCGCTGTTTGCGGCTGGTCGCAACCGACTGCCTGCCGTGACCCGTCGCGCCCGCTGCAGCGGAAGCCGGGGGATCCTCGTTCCGATCCTCGGATCGCCCCGGGTGATCGTCTCCGCCCGGCCGCACGGTGACGACTCCGGGGAAGTCCACCCTTATCGCTGCCGCGGCAGAACCGGGGCGTCGCGTCCGGTGCCCCGAGGTCCGCCCGAGGAGCCGGCCTGCTCCTCGTGATACTCCTCCTCCACGTTGACCGACCAGATATCGTGCGCGGCGGCGTCGACGATGTTCTCGACCGTCAACATCGCCGTGTACATGGAGTGATCCTGATTGTTGTACTTGTGCATCCCGTTCCGGCCTACGGGGTGCACGTTAGGCACCTCTACCTCCAACCACTTTCGGATCGTCTCCACCGCCGACCGGTACGTGTCGTCGTAGACGGGATAAGCCTTCGGCATACGAACCACGTAGCCGGCCTCGACGTCTGAGACGTCCGCGAGACCGATCTCGGCGAGCTCGCGAGTCGCGAGCTTCACCAGATCGGGGTCGTCCGAGTTCCATAACTCGTCGCCCTCGAGAACGAAATACTCGAGCCCGAGACACGTCCGGCCCTCTTTCACCATGAAGGGCGACCAGGAACCAAAATTTTGAATTCTCCCGACCTTCACCTTGGGCGAGTGGATGTAGATCCAGTTGTCGGGGAACTCGCGCTCTCGTGGGATCACCAACGCGACCGTGAGGAAGTCGCGGTATTGAAGCTCATCGGCGGCCGCCAGCACCTCCGGTGGCGGCGGAGGGTCCAACACCCGTGCGAGCCCGCTGAAAGGCATTGAAGACACCACGTGCGAGGCCGGCACTTCCGTTAGCTCGCCATCGCGGATGTAGCGGACGGCGACGACTCCGTCACGCCCCCGGGGAATCGAGACAACTTCACAACCGAGCGCCACCTCGCCACCCCCGTCCTCCACCAGCGAGTGGCAGCGTTCCCACATCATCCCGGGCCCGAGCTTCGGGTACTGGAACTCCTCGATCAGGCTCGTCACCTGCCGGGAACGATCCGTGTGTCGTCCCACGAGCCGTCCGCGCAGCGGCTCCCAAACGGCTTTCCACAACGACATGCCTTTTATGCGCTGTGCACCCCAATCCGCGGATATCTGAGAGGCAGGGACACCCCAGACCTTCTCGTTGTAAGTCTTGAAAAAGTGCCGGTAAAGGCGCGATCCGTAGTTCGCGATGATGTAATCCTCGAGCGTGCTCTGGTCCTTCGGAGGCCGGACCCTCACCCACAGATACGACAAGACACATCGAGCCGCTTCGACGACCCCCAAGTTGCGCAGGGCGTTCATGGGCCTTATCGGGTAGTCGTAGAACTTTCCCTCGTAGAAGATTCGGCTCATCCGGGGGCGAAGCAGGAAGTCCTCTTCGCTCAGTATCTCGTGCCAGAGATCCTCTACCGGTTTGACCTTCGTGAAGAATCGATGACCGCCGATGTCGAACCGAAAACCGTCTCGTTCTACGGTCCGGCTGATCCCGCCTACGACATCGTCCGCCTCCAGAACCGTGACCGGTTTGCGCCTCTTCACGAGCTCGTAAGCAGCGGTGAGCCCGGCGGGACCGGCGCCGATGATCACCACCGGCGAGATGCCTTCCGAGACCGGTCTCGATTTCCTGCTCACGTCGCTCCTGTTCTTCGGCGAGGCGGTTCGCATCGGGCCGAGGGCCTTTTCCTTGCCCGGCTCGTCACGCTCCGGCCCCGCCGGCGAAAACCACGGACTCCAGCACCACGGCACCTCGTCATCGCCCCGTAGCCTCCTACCCTGCCGGGCATGGAGGCGGGACCTCACGGGAGAATACTGGACCGCCCAGGTCCGACCGAGGGACCGACGGCCACATGCGGCTGGCCGTCCCTACGGCACGTACAGGTTCAAAAAGGCGAGCAGGGCGTACCCGACCAGGCCGGCGGAGGCCACGACCAAGACCGTTCGTTCCACGACGGGGCGAGCCGTGATCGATGCAGCCGCGAGCACGAGCGGGAAAGCCGTCAATGCATACCGTTCGAAGGAGTCCAGGTTCGAGGCGGTCAAAGAAA
>DASPVS010000149.1:0-2890 GCA_035622235.1 Acidimicrobiales bacterium
AGGGCTGGCGAACCACTCCGCGGAGTGGACGGAATGACCTCGACCGGTACGGACAGAGCAATCAGCCTTCTAACGGCGCTCGGCGAGCTGCTTCGCACAAACGCTGACCCTTCGCCGCCATGGCGCGAGATCTTGCGGACGATCGTCTACCAAACAGGTGTGGATTTCGCTTCACTATGGATCGTCGATGCAGAAAAGGACTGTCTGCGTCAGATCGAGACGCTCTGTGACGGGCAACCGGTTCAACAGTCAACTGAAGGAATAAACGCTGGACGACTTGCTGGTCGAGGAGAAGGTCTTGTCGGTTCAAGCTGGCTTGCCGGCACAGCGATGGTCTCCTCCGCCGATTGTCGACTTGCGTTTCCAGTGGAGTTTGGCGGTGCAACCCGCGCGATCGTGGAAGTCGGATGCACCCGGGACTCGAACGCCGAGAACCTGATCCCGATCGACGTTCTCACAGTGCTACAAGACCAGCTCGGTCAACTCTTCGAAAAGGAAACGCTCGCGCTCGAAAATGAACGACTCGAGGAGCTGAGCGACCTTCGAGCTTCGCTGCTCACGGCGCAGATCGAAGCGACAGCGGATGGCGTTCTCGTCTTGTCTCCGGATAACGATGTGCTCGCCGTCAACCTTCGCTTCTGCGAACTTTGGGGTAGATCACGAGAAGAGATCTCGGCGGGCTTTACACGTTCATCTCCGCTCCTCGACGCGATCACGAATCCGGACGGGCTGATTGACGATCTTTCGCGTGCACATGCGAAGCCCGCTCTGAGATTTCATCTGATCGTTCAGATGAAAGACGGCCGCGTCGCTGAAGGAGACGCTTCGTCCATCTGGGCCAAACTGGGTCAATACTTGGGGCGCGTTTGGTTCGTCCACGATGACACCGAGCGCAGGGCTGGCGAGGCGGAGCGAAAGCGACTGCTCGAGCAGTTGCAGACCGCACAACGTTCACAGGAATTTCTCTTGCGTGCGTCGGACGTACTGGCGGGCGCAACAGGATTTGCCGAGACCCTCGACCGCCTTGCGGCGGTCGCCGTGCCAACTCTGGGCGACCTTTGTCTGGTAGATGTGCTCATCGACGGAAAGGTCGAACGCGTAGCGGTGAGACATACAGATCCGCGTCGCCAGCCGCTGGCCGAGGAACTTCGACGCCATTACCCGCCCGATCCGATGGGGCCCCATCCCAGTGTTGACGTGATCCGGAGCGGGAGAACCCGTTATTCGGCGACGATGAGCGACGAATTCCTGCGAGCGACGACCCTCGACGATCACCACTACGACCTCGTGAAAATGCTCGAATTCACGAGCTTCATGTCCCTCCCACTGGTGGACGGGGACACCGTACGAGGGAGCGTGACACTTGTATCGGCCGGGTCCGGGCGCCGATTCGGAGAGGCCGACGTTTCCCTGGCGGAAGACTTCGCCAGTCGCGTGGCTCAAGTAGTGGCGAAGGCGCGTCGTTACGAAGTCGATCACAGGACCGCCCAAGCGTTGCAAGCGAGCCTGCTTCCTTCGAGGCTTCCGGAGATCCCGGGACTTGCGGTCGCGGTTCGATATCTCCCGGGAACACGCGGAGCCGAGGTCGGCGGGGACTTCTACGACGTCATGCTGCTCTCCTCCGACGAAGTGGGTCTGGCGGTCGGCGACGTTGCCGGACACGACGTGACGGCCGCGGCCGCGATGGGACAACTCCGAAGTGCCGTGCGTGCCTTGGCCGGGCAAGCGGACGGTCCGGGGTCCCTGGTGAGCATCTTGCACAGGAGCTGGGACCTTCTCGACGTCGACCGCATAGCAACGTGTTCTCACGCGGTTCTCGAGCCGGCTAGTGGACGGCTCCGGATCGCCACGGCCGGACATCTGCCGCCACTCCTCGTCGACGGGGCGAGCTCCCGTTTCCTCGCTGTTGCGCCCACGAGTCCCCTGGGCGCGCCCACCACTCCAGTCCATGAATGGGAAGGGACTCTCGAGGCCGGACCGGTCGTTCTCTTCTACACGGACGGTTTGGTCGAAGATCCGAACGAAGGGGTCGACAAGGGAATGCAGCGGTTGCTCGAAATCGCTGCGCAGTACAGCGATCCCGAGGAGTTGTGCGAACACGTTCTGGAGCTCGTTTCGAAAAAGGAACGAAGCGACGACGTCGCCCTGTTGGCGGTCAGAAGACTCGACGGGCTTGAGGAGACCTCCCAGCGGCCTTCCCTCGCCGTTCGGCTCGATGCGCATGCATCGTCCGCCCGAATTGCAAGACACGATCTGTCATCTGCTTTGTCCGACTGGGGGCTCGATGAGCTCACGGAACGGGCTGGACTTTGCGTTTCCGAGATCGTTACCAACGCCGTTCTGCACGGACGCGGTCCCTTGGAGATGAACGCACGGATCGACCAGAGTCGACTCCATGTCGAAGTCCGCGACGGCGTCGCTCTCGACAAGACGATGCAAGATCGTGTCGCGAAGGCTCGTTCAAGAGCGCGTTCGGTGCGCGGTGAGGACAAGCACGTGGACGATGTTGCCTCCACCGGTCGAGGCCTCGTAGTCGTGGCGCGCGTCAGCGACAACTGGGGAATCTCTGGTCACGACGATGGGAAGATCGTCTGGTTCGAGCTGGTCTTCGATCGAGCGCTCGCTTCCAGGACGATGCAGATCGCTCATGACAATCCACCGTCTCCATTTTCGAGCCCGGCTTCAGACGATCTTCGAGCGACCCTCCATGAACAGGATCCGACTGGCTCCGGCGGCCTCGGCCACGTGCAAGCACAGACCGTCAAGCTGTTGGGTATTCCCCCTCGTCTGGTACACGCGCATCGTGTCCATACAAACGACGTGTTAAGAGAGGCCGAGCTCATAGAAGCCAGTGGCGTGCCGATATCGCTTCCGCGTATGCCGGGGGGAG
>DASPVS010000150.1:0-2731 GCA_035622235.1 Acidimicrobiales bacterium
CTCAGACCGGGCGCGCCGAAGTCATGGCCTAATAGGGGAATGCGAAGGCACCGACCCTTGTCACCGGACGGCATCAGGCAATGAGCACAGGAACCGACTGACCGCGTAGGCAACTGTGCACCGTCCTCACCGCGCACGAAGACGAGTTGGATAACGAGCTTTGGATCAACGATCTCCCGTTAGGTCGAACGGAAGGTTCAAACGGTGGGCGAGATCCGGCCCGCCGACTTTGCGGATAAAGTCCGGGTCGCCGCACACCACGAGCTCGTCGCGGGCCCGGGACAGGCCAACGTAGAGGCGTTCGCGGGAGCGTTCGAACGCTGACTCTTCGTTGACGACGAGCACAACTGCCCGCCGCTCAAGGCCCTTGAAACCCAGGACGTGACCGTAGAACACCTGCTCCGCATCCCAGAAGCTGTCCCAATAGGCGGCGTTGCCTGCGGCTTGACGTTCCTTCTGTTCGGGGTGTCGGGTGCCGGTGGTCAGCAGAGCGACGTCTTCTGGGCGCCATCCTTCTTCCAAGAGCTGCTCGACCTCGCCGTCGCCGACGTCCATTGCGTCATCGCGCGAGCACGCCACGAATTTCACGGCGGGCCCCTCGCCGCCAAGGAAGCGCATCGGGTGATCGACGAGCGGCTGGAACGCATTCGCGATCTGCCTCGTGTTGCGCACGTTGTGGTCGAGGATCAGCGGCACTAACGGAACCGGTGGGGAGCCGTGACGGTTGAAGACGCGCTGACCCTCATCGGAAAAGACATAAAGGCCGCCAGCCTCGTCGTCCTTAAGAGCCGCAAGGAGTGGATCCCACCAGGCATCCGCGAAGTCCTGCGCTTCGTCGACGACGATCGAGTCGTATCGATGGCCGGGCTCCAGTTGGGCTGCGAGCTCGGCCATCTGAAGCGGGAGGTCGTGTTCCCAGAACTGCACAGTCTCCTCAGTCCGCAGTGATTCGTCGGGTCCTTCTGGCGCGCCCCACAGGACGCCGAGAGCGTGGAACTCGCCGACGTAGGCAGGCCGCTGACGCCGAGGCCAGGCAGCGCTGATGCGCTCGAGGTAGGTGGCCAGGCCATGGGAGTAGCAGACGAGTCCGACCCGTTGACCCCTTTGTGCGAGTCGGCGGGCCTGCTCCATGGCGAGGAAGGTCTTGCCGCTGCCGGCACCACCGCGCACCTCGACGCGATGGATAAGACGGATGGCATCGAGGATGACGGCCTGATGTTCGGTGAGCGCGTCGGCGGCATCCTCGTTGGCGAGGGCGCGGGCGACGACGTCGCGTTGCGGTAATCCCCTGCCGCTCAACGCCGTTGTGAGCTGGCGGATACCTTCCTGGGTGAGCAGCGGTCGGTCGATCTCCTGATGGGCGAGAATGTGGTGAAGCTTGTGGACAAGGTTAGGCAGGTCCGTCCGGTCGATGATCTTCCAACGGGGGCATTCGGGCAGCGAGAAGTCGTCGGGAAGTTGGGTGTTGGGCAGGACGACGACGTGGTCCCAGCGGGGCCGTTTGAGTGTCCATCGTGGGTCGCTTTCGACGTAATCACGGAGTGCGTAACACGCTTCCCGGGCTTGGCGGACCGGCTCAATGTGGACGTGCTTGCCGCCGCGGAGCTGGCACCAGCCGGCGCCGTCGTGCCACACCTCACCACCTTTGACCTCGAGGCAGACTATGCCGGCGCCCTCGATCGCGACGACGAAGTCGACCTCGTGATCCTTCAGATGGTCGGTGACACGCTGACCGGGAATGACGAGGTCATTGGGCTGCAGCTGCTCGATCAGCGCCTGGTAAACGCGGCGCTCGGCGCGGTTGGCGAGACGTGGCGTTTCGGTGGGAGTGATCGTCATGCGGGCAGAACCACCACAACTCCGCACAACTGCTGCTGTGCCCTTTGAGCATCGACGAATACCGATTCCTCCGCGACCGCCATCCCACGATTGAACAACGCTTGGATGACGGCCGTTGTAGGCACCTACTGCTACGTTGGAAATTGCTCACGAGCGGACGGCTGTTCGGGTACCTGGCCCGCCGTCCCGGCAACCGCGCTACCACCGCACGGTGCCCCAGGGGAAGAGCCGGCACACCCCGTGTGTGCAAGAGGTGGACGTCCGAGGGTGGCGTCGCCAGGAATGACCGGACATGCTCAGCTTCGCCGTGTGTCCTTGGTGGGCGCCACCGCGGTGACCACCTTTAACCGCTCGCGTCGCGCACAGCCAGGACCGGCCAGGGGTCGCGCACACCTTTGAGTTCGTGGCTGCCGCGGTCGTCGAATGCGATCCTCGATCCGAGGACCAGCGGCGGGATCACGCCCGACACGAGTACCTCTCCAGGTCCCGCGAGCGCCATGATGCGCGCGGCGATATGGACCGCGATCCCGTGCACGTCGCGGTCGATCATCTCCACCTCGCCGGTGTGCAGGCCGGCGCGGATGTTGAGGCCGAGGTCTTGCACCGCGTCTCGGATCGCGCACGCGCAGGTGATTGCACGCGCCGGCCCGTCGAAGATCGCGAGCACGCCATCGCCGGTGAACTTGATGACTTCGCCTCGTGCGCTGGCCACATGTTTCCCGACGACATCGTTGTGCACATCGAGGGCGGCCGTCCAGGCCTCATCGCCGAGAGCCTCGGCACGTTCGGTCGATCCGACGATGTCGGTGAACAGCACGGTCGACAGCACGCGGTTCGTCGGCCTGGCGGCACGTGAACCGGTGACGAACGATTCAATCTCGTCGAGCACTCC
>DASPVS010000151.1:0-12411 GCA_035622235.1 Acidimicrobiales bacterium
ACCACCTGCATCGGCAATTCCGGTCCGCTCGCGCCGGAGATCTCGGCGGCGATCGAAGAGCACAAGTTGTCGTGCGCTTCGGTGCTCTCGGGCAACCGCAACTTCGAGGGACGCATCCACCCCGAGGTCCGGATGAACTACCTCGCTTCACCGCCGCTCGTCGTCGCCTACGCGCTCGCGGGGACGATGGACATCGACATCGCGAGCGAGCCGCTCGGGCGCGACGCGGACGGGCGAGATGTCTTCCTCGCGGACATCTGGCCCGACGAGCACGAGGTCGCGCAGACGGTCCAGTCGGCGATCCAGTCGGACATGTTCCGCAAGAGCTACGCGGAGGTGTTCACGGGCGACGAGCGCTGGAGCGCTCTGGCCTCCGCGAACGGTCGCAACGGCGGCGCGAGCGCGGGTGCGGCGCGCTTCGCGTGGGACCCGCAGTCGACGTACGTGCGCCAGCCGCCGTTCTTCGAGCGCATGCCCGCCGAGCCCGCGCCCGTGCGAGATGTCGCGGGCGCGCGCGTGCTCGCGCTGCTCGGAGACAGCGTCACGACCGACCACATCTCGCCGGCGGGCGCGATCAAGCGCGACAGTCCCGCCGGCGAGTATCTGATCGAGCACGGCGTCGAAGTGCGCGACTTCAACTCCTACGGCTCACGCCGCGGCAACCACGAGGTGATGATGCGCGGGACGTTCGCGAACATCCGCCTGCGCAACCTCATCGGCGGCGGCGACCCGGTGCCGCAGGGCGGCTTCACGCGCTACTTCGGCGACGGCTGGGACGAGCAGACGACGATCTACGATGCCGCGGTGCGCTACGCCGCGGAGGGCGTCCCGCTCGTCGTGCTCGCGGGCCGCGAGTACGGCTCGGGCTCATCTCGCGACTGGGCGGCGAAGGGCACGAAGCTGCTCGGCGTGCGCGCGGTCATCGCGCAGAGCTTCGAGCGCATCCATCGTTCGAACCTCATCGGCATGGGCGTGCTTCCGCTCCAATTCCCCCGGAGCGCGAGCGCCGAGTCGCTCGGTCTCACGGGAGCGGAGATCGTCTCGATCGGTGGCGTCGCCGACGCGCTCGCTCGCGGTGGCGCGCCCCCGCGAACGGTGCGCGTGAGCGCGCAGCCAGCCGGTGCGGATGGCCACTCGCCGATCGAGTTCGACGCGACGGTGCGCATCGACACGCCGCGCGAGGCCGACTACTTCCGCCACGGCGGGATCCTGCCGTACGTGCTGCGCACGCTGCTGGCGGTGTGATCAGGCGACGAGCTGCAGGCCGGGCACGCGCTCGAAGTGCCTGCGGTTTCGCGTCATCAGGGGGAGCTGATGCTCGACCGCGGTGGCGGCGATGAGCGCATCGGCGAGTCCGAGGCGCGTGGAGCGACGGATCCGACCGGCGACACGCGCGATCGTGGCATCGACGTCGACCGTCGTCAGGCGCGTGAGCAGGGCTTCGATCGCTGGCTCTTCGCGCTGATTGCCCGCGAAGAGCTCGGCCTGGGTGATGACCGAGACGGTCAGCTCGTCGAGCTCGAGGGCGCGGTGGCCCTGTAGATGGTCGATCAGTACGTCGGTGTCCAGCAGCGTGGTGCCCGTCCGCCTAGGATCGCTCAACGCGGTTCCAGTTTGAGTCGAAGCGGTCCCACTCCTCACGGGACGGGACCTCGAAGTCGGGCGCGATCCCGAACGTCTCGTCCAGGACACGCCGCAGCTCGACGCGGCGAGCCTCCTCGACGGCTGCGCCGTGGGTCGCGAGGTACTCGTCCAGCGCGGCCCTGATCACCTCCGCGAGCGAGCGCCCGTCGCTCGCTCGCAGCGCCTCGATGCGATCGCGTTGGGACTGGGTCAGGTAGACCTGCGTTCGCGTAGCCGCCATCTACAGCACAGTATACAGCTTACCGCAGCCAAAAAAAGAGGCCCCTCAAGGCCCCGGCAACCCGACGTCCCACACCGAGGGCCCTGCCTACGCCCCGGCCCCCTCAAGTTCCCCCACGGCCGAGAGCTTGTACACCTCGCCGGGGCTCCCCCGAGCGCGAGCACGCGCAGTCCCTCCGATCCGGCGAAGAGCTTGCGCTTGGCGGCGGGTCCGACGCGCACGAACCGCCCGTTCGCTGCTCTCGCTGAGTGGTCAAGCGGCCCGTCTCAACCTAGACGCGACGCTTCAGCAGAGCGTCGGCAGGCAGATTCCCAACTGCAGTAACTGAGGCGTGCCAGCACTCGCGAAATCTAGAGAAAGACTCAGCCGGAGAAACACTTAGCCGGTCAGCCAGCCAGGTCATGGAAAAAATCCAACTGTGTCTTACACAAATTCAAATCATGGACTGTCGGGATTATTAATCAGGAAATCTCGAGTTTGCCTGGACAGGACGGATCGCATCACGCTATGACATAGCCACCGACAAGGGCAAGCGGGGTAGTGCGCCAAGGGGGTGGGGAAGATGAAACGAAGGATCGTGGCGAGCGGTGTGTGCTGCGCACTCGTGCTCGGCTGTTCGAGCGTCGACGCGGGAAGGGCTTTGGCTACTTTGCCAGGCTGGCTGCAGGCCACGGATATCGGCGTCGGGCTGTCGCTCGCTTCCCAGCCGCTCGTCGTGCCGGACTCACCGACGCAGGCTGAACAGCTGGGGGCGGCAAGCCAAGCAAGCCGCGAGGCTCCGGCGGCCGTCGTCGCACGCGAACGCTCGGAGATTGCCTACGAGCGGCTCAGCCCAGCGCAGGCCAGCGCACTTGACCGTAAAGCGTTTCCTTCGACGATCGACGCCTCGGCCGCAGGCCCTCCGCCGCTGACGGCCGGCGAGAGGATCCTCGGCTACCCGACCCCTGACGCAGCCCAGCTCGCGCTTTCAGATGGCAAGCACGTATTGATCGAATCCACCCTGCCGATGACGACCGACACGGGAAAGCGGCGCTCGCCGATCGACATGCGCCTCGTGCGAGCCGACAATGGCTTTCGCGCCGCCAACGCTCCGGTGGGCGTGCGAATCCCCATGCACCTGGCACAAGGCGCTGCCCTGATGAGCAGAGGCCTGTCGCTGACCCCTGTGGATGCGCGGGGCACCGCGCTGCTGGGAGCAGAAGGCACGGTCGAGGGCTCGACCGTGTTCTACGGCGACGTAGGGGAGGACATGGACGCTGCGATCAAGCCCACAACCTCAGGCTTTGAGGAGGATACGATCCTGCGCTCGGCCAACAGTCCACGCGAACTCTCCTTCCGTGTCGGACTGCCATCGGGTGCATACCTCAGCCAGTGGACACCGGGATGGGGACCGGTCGAGGTCGTCGATCAGGGCGCGACGATCGCAACCATCCTCGCGCCCGGCGCGCTCGACGCCGCCGGGACCCCCGTGCCGGTGAGGATCAACGCCTTCAAGGACACGCTGACGCTGCAGGTCAAGGAGGCTCCGGGCGAATACCAGTACCCGATCGAGGTCGACCCCGAAGTCACCGACCACAGGCTCGCCTACTGCAACGGCAGGCCATCTAACTGGGAATTCAAGCCGAGCAACGAAGCGATCTTCGGCCACTCGAGCGAATGCGGCTCAGAAGAACGCCTGACCACATACCTGACCAACGGATACGGAGCCGGCGAATGGGCCGCCTGGGCCTATCAGACCCACGGGGACTCCCACATCTGGGAGCTCAACGCGGAAACCGAAGCCAAAAACGCCAACGGACACGTCGAAGGCTTCGTCGAACTCTCCCACGCAAAGGCGCCGGAAAACACAGAAGCCGTTCGCGAAGAAAAGGAGATCCTCTCGACCAACGTGGGGGGCACCGCCGAATACCCAAAGAGACCGCTCCCGCATCCGTTGTGCAATGGCCCAAAGAACGCCGAAGGCTTTGCCAGCTGCTCACCGAGCTACGGAGCCGAACGCAATGCCGCGCTCTTCGAGCAGGCAACGACTGCGCCAGGCAGCATCCTGTTCGACAGGCTCTACCAAGGAGTCGTGTCTCTGGCCGAGCCCGACGGCACCCACTCGACGACCAGCTACAACACGGGCTCACCGTCGCTGGAAGTCGAAGTCGAACCCGAAGCCGGCAAGAAAGAAAAAACGACACGAACCAACGTCTTGTTCGGATCCGGGACGTGGCTGAGCAAATACCAGGGCACCTTTGAAACGATCGCAAAGGATCCGGGGATTGGCGTCTCTGCGACCAAACTCGAATACGAAAACGCCGCCACCAAAGTCTGGGAACCGCTCGTCGAACACAGCTACCTGGAAAGCGGCGACTGCAAGGGCATCCAGTGCTACCCCGAACACGGCGAAACCTGGACACTGCCAAACAGGCTCCCGAATGGCGAAGACAAGATCCGCTATCGCGCCGAAGACGCGATGGCCGGCACGAGATCGCTCGAATCAGAAGGCGTCACGACGGTCAAAGTCGACACGTCTCCGCCCCACAACCTCGGCCTCACGGGATTGCCGCTGGGCGGGGAACTGCGTCAAACCGAATACCAGGTGGAAGCGCACGCGACCGAGGGAGAAGGCTCGACTCCCAATCCAGGCGTCAAGTCGATCGCCCTGTTCATCAATGGCCGTCTAAATGCCGAATCGGCCGCCGAATGCAACGGCTCCCACGGCGAATGCACGGCGAGTGCCCATTTCGCGATCAAAGGCGAACAGCTGGCGCTCGGTCCAAATGACGTGGCGATCCAGGCGACCGACGGCGCTGGAAACGTCAGCAAACCATTGCGCTACACGCTCACAGTGCGCCAGTCAACCCCGGTCGCGCTAGGACCAGGCTCGCTGGATCTCGAGTCCGGAGACTTCACGCTCGCGTCGACCGACGTCTCGATGGGCCAGGGCTTGAGCGTGTCGCGGACCTATAGCTCACGGGCACTGACCGCCGGCATCCAAGGACCGCTCGGCCCGCAGTGGAACTTCAGCATCGCAAACGACGAGTCGCTGACAGAAGTCTTCGGGGGGAGCATGATGCTGACGAGTGCGAACGGTAAAGAAGCAATCTTTGCGTTCAACAGCGAAAAGCACGTCTTCGAACCGCCGCCTGGCGACTCGAACCTCGAACTGATCCCCGAAGAAGTAGGGGAAGGCAAAGAAAAACACATCGTTGCCTATGTTCTCAAGGATCCCGCAGCGAAGACGGCGGTCGAGTTCACGCAGCCGACCGGCGAAGGGAGCTGGGTCCCGACCGAACAGGATGGTCCGGTTGCGACCGACACGGTCATCTATCGCTACAAGACGACCGAAGTCGAAGTGGAAGGCCAGAAAAAGAAGGTCGCCGAGCCGCTGGAAGCCGTCGCGCCAACCCCCACTGGCGTTGAATGCAGGTCGGGAGCGCTCGAACGCGGCTGTCGGGGGCTGACGTTCGAATACGCCAGCGAAACCAACAGCAGCAGCGGTGAATACAAAGGTCGGCTGATGCGCGTGTTCTTCACCGCCTGGAATCCGGCCGAAGGCAAGATGAGCAAACCGGTCGCTGTCGCGCAGTACGAATACGACTCCCAGGGCCGACTGCGGGCGGAGTGGGATCCGCGCGTTTCACCGGCTCTGAAGACGACCTACGGCTACGACGAAGAAGGCCACGTGACCGCACTGACACCCCCGGGACAGGAGCCGTGGGTGTTTACGTATGGGACGATCGCGCACGACAGCGGGACGGGCAGCTTGATCAAGGTGACGAGGGCTCCAGCGTCCACGCCGCTAAAAACGCGAGAACCCCCGAAGAACACCGAACCACCCAAACTATCCGGCCAAGCGATGGCCAAAATGACGATGACCGCTTCACCCGGCGCTTGGAGCAATGAACCCGTCGCGTACGGGTTTCAGTGGGAGGACTGCAACAGCGAAGGGGCGAGCTGCACTCCAATACTCGGTGCGACGAACGCTAGCTACACAACTACCGACACCGATGCCGGGCGCACGCTGGTCGTAGTTGTGAGGGCTATGAACCAAGCAGGCGCTATTGCGGCATCGAGCACGCCGAGCGCGATTGTAGCGCTGGGGCCAACGTACCCGCTATCAGAAGGGAGCCAACCCGGCCAGATTATCTCCGGCCCGGACGGCAACTTGTGGTTTACGAACGCCTCAAAAAGCAATCCGAGTATCGACAAGATCACGCCTTCAGGCGCGATCACCAGCTATGCGACCAAGAACGCGTCACCTACTTCGATCACACAGGGCCCGGAAGGCGATTTCTGGTTCAACGGACTATACGACGCGATCGGAAAGATAACCCCCACCGGCACGATAACTGAATTTGCGCTGCCCAATCCGAGCACAGTCAGGCAACTTACAGCTGGTCCGGAAGGAGATATCTGGTACACCGATTACGCCGTTCAGTCTGGGAAACTTTGCTGCAGCGCGATCGACAAGATGACCACAGCCGGGGCGGTCACAGAATATCCCCTACCTGTACCGCCCGGCGGCGGCAGCATTAGTTTTCCGACTGGTATCACGATGGGGCCCGACGGAAACGCCTGGTATTCCACGGAGTCATTTGGGTCGAATTGCGTGTATGGTCCGATTTGTGGGGGGCCGAGCTTCGTTGGAAAGATCACGCCGTCTGGTGCCATTACACAATATGAAGTCCCAGGCGAGGCTACAAGCATCGTCACGGGGCCCGACCGCAACTTATGGTTCACGACACTTAGTGGCGTGGACAAGATTACGCCCGCCGGCGTAATCACTGGCTACCAGCCAACCATGCTCAAATCGGAGAGTCGCGGGATTGCCGTCGGGCCTGAAGGAGACATATGGTTTGTCGGTGGCGGTCTCGGGGAAAGTGAAAACGTGGTCGGCCGCGTTACCACTACCGGAGAACTCGCGGAGTACCTCGCACCCAACGGAAATCTCGAAAGCATGACGCGCGGTCCTGATGGCAACATGTGGTACACAAACACGACGGGGACGAACGAAAAAGGTACTTCGCAAATCGGAGTGGTGAATCTCAAGGAAGCCGAAGCTACCACTGGAACACCGCAGCCCGGCACCACAATCGAGTACCACGTCCCCATCTCAGGCGCTGGTGCACCCCACGAAATGAGCGAAAGCGCGGTCAGCGCCTGGGCTCAGCAGGACGATCCGGTCGAAGCCACCGCGATCATCGCTCCCGACGAACCGCAGGGCTGGCCGGCCTCGAGCTACAAGCGCGCGACGATCTACTACCTGGATGAAGAAGGCCATACGGTCAACGTCGCGACGCCAAGCAACTCGCCCCACGGCTCGATCTCGACGACCGAATACAACGAACAAAACGAGCCGATCCGAACGCTGTCGCCGGATAACCGAGAAACGGCGTTGCAGGCCGGCACGAACTCCGAAGAAGTCTCGCGGCGACTCGACACACGCGATGTCTACAACGGCGAAGGCACGCAGGAATCGAAGGCTCCAGAACAAGGGACCAGACTGATCGAAACGCTGGGTCCCCAGCACGAGATCAGATACAAGGAAGGCAAGGGGCAGAAGGAATCGTTGGCGCGCGAACGCACCGAATACTTCTACGACCAGGGAGCGCCCGGTGGGGAATCCACGGCGCGCGAAGGAGAAACCTATCAGCAGAAACCCGGGGCCGAACGCTACGACCTGCTCACCGAAAGCTCGACCGTGGCACAGCTCGAAAACCGCGAACGCCGCGAAGTACGAACAACCAAGACCTCCTACTCGGGCCAGGGCGGAGTCGGGTGGAACCTGCGCGCGCCCACGTCGACGACGAACACCGTCAACGGGACGAGTCTGACGACAACAACCGAATACAACGAAGCCACCGGGCAGATCGTCGCGAAGAAGACGCCGTTGGGTTCGGCTGCGACATCTGCGACGGCTTCCTATGTTACGACCTTCACCGCGAACATCTCAAGCTACGAATTCGAAGGCAAAGAAGCCAAATTCTCAGAACCAAACGCGGTGGCAGTTGACCCGAGGGGCAACGTCTGGGTGGCAGACAGCGCCACCGACCGCATCGTGGAGTACAGCTCCGCGCTCAAATTCACACGGGAGTTCGGCAAAGAAGGCACAGGCGAAGGCCAGTTCAAGGGGATCGCAGGCATCGCCGCCAACTCCTCCGGCGACGTCTACGTCTCAGACGTCGGCAACCACCGCGTCCAGGAGTTCGGCCCATCCGGGGAACACCTGCGCAGCTTCGGCTCGCTGGGCACAGGCAACGGCCAGTTCAGCAGCATCGGCGCGATCACGGTCGATCCGCAAGGCAACGTCTGGGTCCTGAACGTGGACGCCTTCGTCGGTCATGAGGTGCAGGAGTTCTCGCCCAGCGGCGAATACGAGTCCGGGTTCGGCGCTTTCCTTGATCCCGTGCTGAGCCCGACGGGCCTGGCCTTCTCCGGCGCGAACCTGTATGTGACCGAAGCTAGCTCCGGACGCGTCGTGGAGCTGTCAAGCACCGGTGAAGTCCTCAAACAGTTCGGCTCGCTCGATAAACCATCCGGGATCGCCACAGACCCGAGCACGGGCAACCTCTACGTCTCAGAACTCGGCACCAACGGCCTGCACTACATCGAAAGCAAAAAAGAATTCGCCTACGAACACACCAACAACCGCATCCAGGAGTTCAGCCCTTCTGGGACCTTCATCACAGCCTTCGGCTCTTACGGCTCGGGCTCCGGGCAGTTCTCCTCTCCGAGGGGAGTCGCTATGAGCTCCTCCCACAAGCTCTATGTCGCCGACACCGGCAATCAGCGGGTCCAGGAATGGAGCACGGTCAGACCAGGGGTCCACACCAGCCAGATCGTCTACTACACGCCCAAATCCGAAGCGAACGTGTCTGAATGCCAGAACCACCCCGAGTGGGCAGGTCTGCCTTGCCTGACCAAGCCGGCCGAACAGCCCGAAACCCCCGGCGTGCCAAACCTCCCGGTCACCAAAACCACCTACAACATCTGGGATGAGCCGGTTGAAGCCGTCGAAACGTTCAGCTCAAAAGAACGCGGCACGACA
This sequence comes from Acidimicrobiales bacterium, assembly GCA_035622235.1. GTDB lineage: Bacteria > Actinomycetota > Acidimicrobiia > Acidimicrobiales > UBA8190 > DASPVS01. Next base: position 8,901 of record DASPVS010000151.1, read on the forward strand.
GAACGCATCAAGCGCCAGACCTACGACGAAGCGGGCCGGCTAAAGACCAGCGAAACGAAATCGAGCACCGCAGAAGATGCGGCGGTGCCCAAGGTCGAAGACACCTACAGCAGCGAAAGCGGTCTTTTGATCGAGCAGAGCACGCCCAGCAACGGCAAGGTCGCGAGCAAGTTCAACACGCTCGGACAGCTCGAAAGCTATAGCGACGCTGATGGCAACACCGCGAAATACAGCTATGAAGAACCCGACGACCTCGTCAAGGAAGTGCGGGACTCGAGCAACAAAGGCGAAACCTACCAGCGCTACTCCTACGATCCCACGACGAAGGAGCTCACCGAGCTCGAAGACTCCGGAGCGGGTACCTTCACGGCCACCTACGACGCCGAAGGCAAGATGACGAGCGAGGTCTATCCCAACCAGATGTGCGCCAACACCACGTACAACTCGGTTGGTCAGGCCATCCACCTCCAATACATCAAGACCGCCAACTGCTCAGAAGAACATCCAAAGGTCTGGTACAACGACGAAATCGTGCCGTCGATCCACGGCGAAACTCTGTCGCAGACAAGCACGCTCTCTTCGGAGGAATACACCTACGATGAAGCCGCGCGCCTGACCTCGGTGCAGGAAACCCCCGCAGGCCAGCACTGCAAAACGCGTCTATATGAATACGACGAGGAATCCAACCGCATCGGCGAGACGCAGGCCGAACCCAACTCCAAAGGAGAATGCTCGACCGAAGGCGCCCAAGAACACCATCTGTATGACGAAGCCAATCGCCTCGTCGATCCCGGTGTCACATACGATGCGTTTGGGAACACGACGGCGCTGCCAGCCACAGACGCCGGGGGACAGGCATTAAAAAGTACCTTCTACGTCGACAACCAGGTCGCTACCCAAACCCAGAATGGAAAGGCGATAGCATATGGGCTCGATCCCACTGGACGGGTACGGGAAACTACTTGCGCGAGCGAAACTACCCTGTGTGAAGGCGGCAAGAGCTCCAAAGTGATCTCTCATTACGACGGACCGGGTGAAGCGGTGGCTTGGACGAGCGAAGGCGGGGCGGAAACCCGCAACATCCCGGGTATTGACGGGACATTGTGCGGGGTCGAAAAGCACGGAGAAGCAGCGGTGCTGCAGCTCCACGACCTGCAGGGAGACATCGTTGCGACCGCGTCGTTGAGCCCGAGTGCCACCGAACTGGCCTCTACCTACAATTCGACCGAGTTCGGTGTGCCCAGTGAAGGCAAGGCACCGCCGAAGTACGCGTGGCTTGGTGCCACTGGCGTCTCAACTGAACTGTCGTCTGGAGTCGTTACCGACGGCGCTGTCTCCTACGTGCCTCAGACCGGCAGGACGCTGCAGACAGAACAGGTCGAACCGCCCGGACTTGCATACGGCTCGGGTGCCGGCAAGCCCTACACCGCTCAGGCCGAACCGTGGGTCTGGCAGGGGGCAGCGCGCAACGGAGCGGAAGCGCCGGGTCTGGAAGCGACTCGGGAACGAGAAGCGGCGGAAGCGGCCTGCAGAGCAAACCCAGCGGCTTGTTTACGCTTCGAAGACCCGGCGCCCCACGTGACCTATTTGACAATGAGCGAGGCCCGCAATTACATCGCAAATGTCAGAGGAGCGACCGAAATTGGGTCAGAAGCAAAGTTTGTCCAGTTCTTTTTCGATCTGCCCGGGTATATAGTCGACGCCGTGGAGGAAATTTTCACTGGTGGCGATGCTGAGAAGTGGGACGAGGCCCTGGCTGGCAAGCTTGAACAGTGCGTATCGGGGCTGATAAGTAGTCATCATAAGGGCGGTGGCTGTCGCGTGTCTCAAGCCGAGACGACATTCTTCCACGAATGTATTTGGATAGGGCTGGCCGAAAAAGAATATTGCATTGGGGGCATTACAGTGCCAAATATCAGCGTTCCCGCCGAAGTATCCGAGTGCTGGGGTTGGAAACCTAACGGGCACTTGGCATGGTGTTACTACCTTGGTCCATGAGTAGAGACGCCAGCCGAGGCAGATTGCGCCGCTTCCCGCGGCTACGCTGGCGGGTCATGACGTGGGTATTGATCGTGTGGTGTGTGTATTTTGCGGTGGCAACGATCATCACCAACCTACACCGTAGTGACGTGTCACGACAATGCGTGGGCGGTTGTCGGAGCTTGCTTAACTCGGTGCACACCGCCGGTCTCGTGAATGAATTGCTATACGGCGCACTTATCATCGGTGCACTCGGTGCCGTGTGGGTTGCCACTGGGGTGCGGGCGAGGCGTCGAGGCGGCCGTTGGATCTAAGGCGGTGCCGAAACTCCGTCCAGCCCATAGGCGGGCCAACGCCCGGCCGCCGAGGACGGAGGGCATTCGCTCGATCAGACTACTAAGGCTCCCGGTTGTTTAAGAGTTCAATTACTCTGAACTCCGCCGTCAGGTTCGCTGCAACGGAGAACGTTCTGTCCTTGCGGCACCGTTTGGCCACAAGGAGGGAGGAAGCGCAGCAACAAACTCGATTTTCTGAACTGACGCGAGCAGCTCAGCAAGAATGCGCTGTCTGCAGCTACTGGGACTGCGCGGCTCGCTAGCCGCCCTCCAGTTCCCCCACGGCCGAGAGCTTGTACACCTCGCCGGGCGCTCCCCCGAGCGCGAGCACACGCAGTCCCTCCGATCCGGCGAAGAGCTTGCGCTTGGCGGCGGGTCCGACGCGCACGAACGTGTCGGGGTCGAGCTCCACGCGCTCGCCGTCGATCTCGATCCAGCCCGAGCCGCCGATCGCCAGGTAGACCTCCTCCTGGCCCTGCTCCTCGTGGTCGTGCTGGGGGTAGTCGGCGTATTCGGGCGGCATCTGGATGACCTGCATGCCAAACGAGGTGACGCCGAGCTCGGCGCGCACCTTGACGAAGCCGCCGCCGAAGCCGGCCTCCATGTCGTTGATTTTCTTGGCGGTGTAGTCGGCCATGCCCGCGGATCCTATCGCCCCGCGCGAGCTCGCGCCGGGCGCTCGCACGCGGCCGCGCAGGGACGCTACCCGGGCAGCGGCATGAGGATCGCAAGCTGGCGCGACTGGGCCAGCAGCGTGCCGTCGGGCGCCCAGAGGAGGCCATCCTCCTCGAAGAAGCCTTCGTGCACGAGCGCGGTGGAGAAGCGCGCCAGGCAGAGCTCGCCCGGGGCGAGCGACACGCCGCCCTCGCCCAGCATGCCGTCCTCGCCGAGGTGGGCGCGGAAGTGGATCGTGAGGTCGACCGTGGGGCTCGTGCCGGGGCCGTCGAGTTTGATGAACGGCGGCGAGTAGAGGGAGTCGCTGAAGAGCGCGAGCACGAGCGCGTCGAGCGGTCGGTCGGGATCGAGCAGGCCGAGCCAGGCGCCGACGACCATCGGCTCGCTCGAGCCCCTGAAGGGGACGGGTCCGATGCGCGGCTGGATGACGAGGTGCTTTGTGAAGGGGGGCGCGAACTTGCGCAGCGCCGGGTGGCTGGCACGCTTTGGGTCGGGCGGCTGCACGTCGGGCATCGCGGTTT
>DASPVS010000152.1:0-3909 GCA_035622235.1 Acidimicrobiales bacterium
CTCGGCGAAGCCGTGGGTGTCATAGCGGCCCAGTCGATCGGCGAGCCCGGCACCCAGTTGACCATGAGGACGTTCCACACCGGCGGCGTCGTCGGTGAGGACATCACCCACGGTCTCCCTCGCGTCGTCGAGCTGTTCGAGGCGCGCACGCCGAAGGGCGCCGCTGTCCTCGCGCACCACTCGGGTGTCGTCCGCATAACCGACGAGGAGGGTGGTCGGCGCATCACCGTCTCGGGGGACGACGGCGCAGAGGAATCGGTCGTCGTCTCGGCGAGGGCCCATCCCGAGGTGACCGACGGCCAGGAGGTTTCCGCCGGTGACGCGCTCGTCGAAGGCCCGAAGGACCCGAAGGAGCTCCTCGAGGTAAAGGGCATCCGCGAGACCCAGCAGTACCTAGTCGAAGAGGTCCAGAAGGTCTATCGCGACCAGGGTGTGTCGATCCACGACAAGCACATCGAGCTCATCGTCCGCCAGATGCTGCGCCGCGTGCTCGTGGCGGAGCCGGGGGACGCGCCGTTCCTTCCGGGAGAGCGGGTGGACGCGCAGGTCTACGCAGAGGTGAACCGCAATCTCGTCCAGGAGCAACGGCGGCCCGCCGAGGGACGTCCCGAGCTCATGGGGATAACCAAGGCGTCGCTCGCCACGGACTCGTGGTTGTCGGCCGCTTCGTTCCAGGAGACGACGCGGGTGCTGACCGAGGCCGCGATCGAGGGGAAATCGGACCACCTCTTCGGCCTGAAGGAAAACATCATCATCGGCAAGTTGATCCCCGCGGGTTCAGGCATGGACCGTTACCGCTCGATCGCCGTCGATCTTCCCGAAGCCGCGGGTGTATCTCTGCGCAGCTACGGATTCGACGGCGAGACCGAGGATCTCGCTGCGTGGCTGCGTGACGTCGGATCGGCCGCAGATGACGCGGACGACACCGCCTTCGGCGAGCTCGGAGGCTTCGCCGGCTACGGCGAGGAGAGCGGTCTAGGACAACCCACCGCGCCTCCGTGGCAGGTGGCGGTCGGCGATGAGCGAACCGGGTCCGAGTTGGGATTCGGCGGCGGCATCGTCGGCGGCGCCGTGAGCGGTGATGCGCCCGTTGCGGGTGGTTCGGGGCTGGGCGCAGGCTCGGGCGCCTCCGGGATCTCCGGAGGCGTCGGCGGGATCGGGTCCGGTTCAAGCGCGACCGTTCCCGGTGCCACCGGGAACGGTGTGGGTGACGAAGTAGACGTCGACGGAGATGAGATCGGCGGGGGAGGCCATCTACCCGACGCCGGCCTGGAGGCAGGCGCCTGAGGTCGACTATCTTCTAAACGTTGTCAAGGGCGCCCGCGCAAGCGATTTACGCATGTGTCGTCGCGTCCTCCCGAAGGCGGTTCTTGCGCCGTCTGCAGTAGAGCCGGCTCCAAATAGATTCGAGTTTTCTCGACCAACTTTTTGAAACTGAAACGACCACGAGGTCACGCGTGCCCACGATCGAACAGCTCGTCCGAAAGGGCCGGGCTACCAAGCCATCGAAGACGAAGACTCCTGCCCTGAAGGGGGCTCCGCAACGCCGCGGGGTCTGTACTCGCGTCTTTACGACCACGCCTAAGAAGCCGAACTCCGCCCTGCGAAAGGTCGCCCGTGTACGGCTCACGAGCGGCATCGAGGTGAGCGCGTACATACCCGGCGTCGGCCACAACCTGCAGGAGCACTCGATCGTGCTAGTGCGCGGTGGTCGAGTCAAAGACTTGCCCGGCGTGCGATACAAGGTGATCCGCGGGGCGCTCGACGCCGCGGGAGTGAGGGAGCGGAACCAGGCGAGATCGCGTTACGGCGCGAAGAGGGAGTCCTGACGTGCCCCGCAACGGCCCGGCGCCCCGTCGTCAGCTCGCACCCGATCCGGTATTCCGGTCCGTGCTCGTCACGCAGGTGGTGAACAAAGTCCTGTCACGTGGGAAGCGCACGTTGGCGGAGAGACTCGTCTACGACGCTCTGGAGACTGTTCGCGACAGGACCAACTCCGACCCGGTCTCCACCCTCAAAAAGGCGGTGGAGAACACCCGCCCGGAGCTCGAGGTGAAAAGCCGTCGGGTCGGAGGAGCTACTTATCAGGTTCCCGTCGAGGTGCGATCCCCCCGGGCTACGACCCTCGCCATCCGCTGGCTCGTCGGTTACTCGCGCCAGCGCCGCGAGAAGACGATGTCCGAGAGGTTGGCTGCCGAGATCCTCGACGCGGCGAACGGCACGGGAGCAGCGGTCAAGCGCCGTGAGGATATGCACAAGATGGCGGAGTCCAACAAGGCGTTCGCTCATTACCGCTGGTAGGAAGCGGCCCACGCCCGAGGGGGAACCGGTAGGTTCCCGACGGGTTCGGCGGCAAGAAACAGGCGCACACGGCACGGAAAGCGTCTCTGCCCAGGTATTCTGTTTGGGGCGGCTCTGAAGGCTGATCTCGGGGGGCTGCTTCCGAGCGCCCTCCCCCTTCGACTACGACCCGAGAGCACTACGACAATGGCTGACGCACGCCCGATCCGAGAATTCCCGGTCGCCAGAACCCGAAACATCGGGATCATGGCGCATATCGACGCGGGCAAGACCACGACGACCGAACGGATCCTCTACTACACCGGCAAGAACTACAAGATCGGCGAGGTCCACGAAGGTGCGGCGACCATGGACTGGATGGTCCAGGAGCAAGAGCGCGGGATCACGATCACTTCTGCCGCCACCACGTGCAAGTGGCGCGACTGTTGGATCAACATCATCGACACCCCCGGACACGTCGACTTCACCGTCGAAGTCGAGCGCTCCCTTCGCGTCCTCGACGGTGCGGTCGCGGTTTTCGACGCGGTCGCGGGCGTAGAGCCACAGACCGAGACCGTCTGGCGACAGGCGAACAAGTACGGGGTTCCGAGGATCTGTTTCATCAACAAGATGGACCGCATCGGCGCCGATTTCATTCGTGCCGTCGACATGATCCGCGACCGCCTCGACGCCCAGCCTGCCGTGGTCCAGCTCCCCATCGGTTCTGAAGGTGGGTTCGTAGGTGTGGTCGACCTGCTCTCGATGCAGGCGCTCATCTGGGACGAGGGCATGGGCGAGAAGTGGCGCGAGGAGCCGGTCCCAGCCGAGTTGTACGACGAGGCCGAAGCCGCGCGTCACCAGTTGCTAGACACCCTCTCCACGTTCGACGACGAGATAACAGAGAAGTACCTAGGCGAGGAGACGATCACCTCGGACGACCTCCGGCGGGCGCTGCGTCGCGCGACCATCGCCAGCCAGGTCGTTCCGGTTCTGTGCGGATCGGCGTTCAAGAACAAGGGGGTCCAGCCGCTTCTCGACGGGGTGGTCGACTATCTGCCGAGCCCCATCGACGTGCCCGCCACCATGGGCGTCACCCCGAAGGGTGAAGCAGTCGAGCGCAAGGAGGACGACGCTGAGCCGTTCTCGGCGCTCGCTTTCAAGATCATGACCGACCCTTACGTCGGGAAGCTGACCTATCTGCGCGTCTACTCGGGCACCTTGACCAAGGGCTCGACGATCCTCAATTCGACCAAGGACCGCAAGGAGCGGGTCGGGCGCATCCTCCAGATGCACGCGAACCACCGCGAGGACAAAGACGCCATCTTCACCGGCGACATCGTCGCGGCGGTGGGTCTGAAGAACACGACGACCGGCGACACGCTCTGCGCTCCGGACGCTCCGGTGATCCTCGAAGCACTCGAGTTCCCCGAGCCGGTGATCCACGTCGCGGTCGAACCGAAGACGAAGGCCGATCAGGACAAGCTGTCCAAGGCTTTGTTCGCGCTCTCGGAGGAAGACCCGACGTTCCGCGTGCGCAGCGACGAGGAGACGGGCCAGACGGTCATATCCGGAATGGGCGAGCTCCACCTCGAAGTCCTGGTCGACCGGATGCTGCGGGAGTTCAGCGTC
>DASPVS010000153.1:0-3819 GCA_035622235.1 Acidimicrobiales bacterium
CCTCGAGAAGCCTTTTGCAGGCGTCGGATCGCGCCAGCCGAGCGGCCAGGCGGGAGGGTTCGTCGTGGGTCTTGCGCTGGGCCTCGTCTTCACGCCATGTGCAGGGCCGATACTCGCGGCCATCACCGTCGTGGGCGCGACCCACCGTGTCGGGTTGACTTCCGTCTTCCTCACGGTTGCGTTTGCGGTTGGTGCGGCGGTCCCTCTGCTTGTGGTCGCGATCGCCGGAAGCGAGTTGGCTCAACGTTCGTCCGCACTTCGAAGAAACGCTCCGCGAGTCAGGCAGTTGAGCGGCGTCGTTCTCATCGTCATCGCAATCACAATCGGGTTCAATGCTTTCGTTGCCTTGCAACGTGATGTCCCCGGGTACACGAGTGCTTTGCAGACCAAGTTCGAGGGTTCGTCAACCGTGCGTAAACAGTTGAGCTCCCTGACCCAGGATCAACGAAGCTCACTTGCGAACTGCAACCCGGATGCCTCAGGGTTGGTGAACTGTGGGAAAGCACCGAACTTTAGAGGGATCACCGCCTGGCTGAACACCCCTGGCGACAAACCCCTGAGTTTGCCCGCCTTGCGGGGACATGTGGTCCTCGTCGACTTCTGGACATACTCCTGTATCAACTGCCAGAGGACCCTCCCTCATGTCGAAGCGTGGTATCGAAATTATTCGAAGGACGGCTTCATTGTCGTAGGTGTCCACACGCCAGAGTTCGATTTCGAGCACGTTGTCTCGAACGTGAGATCAGAGGCATCACAGCTCGGTGTCAGGTATCCCGTTGCGATCGACGATGATTACAGCACCTGGGACGCTTACGACAACGAGTATTGGCCGGCCGATTACTTGATCGACGCGCAGGGCGATGTCCGGCACGTTCATTTTGGCGAGGGTGACTACGCGAACACCGAATCCCTGGTTCGTGAGCTCCTGATCGAGGCTCATCCTGGCGTCGTGCTTCCTCGAGCGACGGACGTACCCGACGACACGCCGCTCGGAGAAATGAGCCCGGAGACCTACGTGGGATACCGAAACGAAGAGTATCTCGACCCGCCGAACTCAATCGTGCCCAATTCTCCTGCTCTGTACGAGTTCCCCACGTCGCTTCCGGTCGGGGCGTTCGCACTTTCGGGCACTTGGACCGAAGACTCAGAGGAGGCGACGGCCGGCTCGAATGCGAAGCTAGAGCTCGCTTACTTGGCGCAGGACGTCTACCTCGTCTTGGCGGGGACTGGGACCCTCGATGTGTCGGTCGACGGCCACAACACAGAGACGATCGATGTGTCGGGCGTGCCGCGCCTGTACACATTGGTCCACGGCTCTTCGGAGCAAACCGGAACCCTTCTCCTGCGTTTCTCGTCAGGTGTGGAGGCCTACGACTTCACCTTCGGATGACGTCGCTGTACAAGTGAGCGGAGTGACGTGCAGGTAGTTAAAGGGTCGGCGGATCGAGGAGGCTCGGATCCGCACGGAGCTCCGCACGCACGGCTGCTTCCCAGAACCCCAGGAACCCCTCGCCGTCGCTTCTTCCCATCAAATCGAGAAAGCTCGTCGGCAGCACCGATGTGCACGTCGACCCCGTTGCGCGGACATGCCAAGCATGCTGACACCGCTGCTCCAGGGCGACCGCGCGCTGATGCACGGCACGCGCCGAACCCCCCAGCACGAAGACTCCGTGACCGGCGAGCAGAGCGGCACTGGCGTCCCCTATCTTCTCTACCGCACGACGAGCATTGTCCGGATCGTGGACGGCACCTTGGTACTCGTTGACGAGGACCAGCTCCCCACCGCCCAGTGCTGAGCTTTGATCGAGAACAGGGGGCACTTCGCCCATGTCGGCCCACACCGTGCCGTACAAAGGATGGTTGTGCACTGCCCATCCGACGTCGGACCGGCGACGGTGCAACTCCAGGTGAAGTGGAATTCCGAGTGGAACGGGCCAGTCCCCTTCGACGACCTCACCTTCCAGAGTTATCCGCAGAACGTCCGCGGGACGAAATTCCTCCCATGTGAGCAGCCACGGATTGCACAGCAGTGTCCCATCGCCGAGGTTGCAGGTCACGTGTCCCGCCAAGTGGTCGTTGTAGCCCTCGCGCCACAGCGCTCGGGAAAGGACGACCAGCTCTTCACGCAGGGAGAGGTCGGGGATGAGCTTGTCCCGAACTGGTATGTAGTCCATCGGAGCCTCCGGGTCTTTCAATTGCCATCTAATCCAATGGAAGGACGGGGGTTGGTAGAGGGTGGCGGTAGAGCTTTGCAGCGTTCTCGCTGCACATCATGCGTAGCTCCGACGGCCTTATGTGTCCCCAATATTTCTCGATCACGGTCTGAGTATCCGGCCAGGTCCCGTCACCGTGCGGGTAGTCGACCTCTACCATGATCTTCTCGACACCGATCCGGTCTCGGGTGTCGATGGTCGATGGGTCGTCGATGGTGCAGAACCAGAAGTTGCGCCTGAGCACGTCCGCTGGAGCCACTTCCCAGCCGAGTCCGTAACCCGATCTAGTGACGATGTTCTCGAGCCGGTCCAAGAGCATCGCCACCCATCCGATGCCGCCTTCGCTCATCGCAATCTTGAGAGTGGGGTGACGGAGCGGGTAAGCCGACCAGAGCCATTCCGCGCATGCAGTGAGCGACATTTGGCCGAAGAGCGTGGCGCCGAGCTGCAACGAGGGAGCACCAAGCGGAATCGCCGGCATGCCGGAGCTCCCGACGTGAAGCGAGACGACGGTCTGCGTCTCATCACAGGCACGGATGATGGGATCCCAATGCGCACGGTCCCAAAGGGCCGGCAAGCCGATTTCGTGTGGCCGCTCCGGCAACGCGATCGCTTTGAACCCTCGATCGGCGTTCCGGTGTATCTCCTCGGCAGCTAGCGACGGGTCTGCCAGGTAAGTGATGCCCAATGGGACTATCCGCTCGGGATAGGTCTGGTACCACTCCTCGAACAACCAGTCGTTCCACGCTCGGACGCAGGCCAAACCGAGCTCGGCATTGCGCGCGGCGAAGAACACACGTCCGCAGAAGCCTGTTATCTGGGACGGGAAATTCACCGATGCCCAGACCCCGTTGAGGTCCATGTCTTTTACGCGCGCGTCGATGTCGTAGCAGCCCGTCCTCATCTGATCGAAGCGGAACGGCTCGAGACCGAAGGTCTCCGGTCGTCGCCCTGCGACCGCGTTCATCCCGACTTGCGTATATTCCCGGCCCTCGAATCGCCACACTTGGTGTCCGTTCGGCGTCTCGACGATTTTTGGAGCATCGTGACGGAGATGTCGAGGGACACGTCCTTCGAAGGTGTGAGGCGGTTCGACAACGTGATCGTCGACAGAGATGACGGTCGCGCGAACGTCGCGTGGCTCTGGATCAGGGAGGAAGAGGCTCTCGTCCATCGTGAAGTCGCCACTGACTGTATCTTCCTGCATCTCGGTGGACGGCGGGTTGCGCGAGGATGGAGCTATGGGTATCAACGGTGCTCACGTCATCGTCTACACCTCGGAGCCTGACGAGGTTCGCAGGATCTTTCGCGACATCCTGCGGTGGAAGCACGTGGATGTGGGTGGAGATTGGCTGATCTTCGCTCTTCCACCAGCCGAGCTGGGTATTCACCCCGGCGAAGGTCCAAATTTCGAAAGTGGAATACGTCACCAGCTTTCGTTCATGTGCGACGACATCGAAGCGACCACCTCCGAGCTTCGGGCGAAGGGGCTCGATGTGGACCGGGATCGAGAGTCTCTTGGTTGGGGTGTGGCGACCACTTTGCATCTTCCTGGAGGCCTCGACGTGATGCTCTACGAGCCACGCCACGCGTCAGCTTTTTGAGG
>DASPVS010000154.1:0-4942 GCA_035622235.1 Acidimicrobiales bacterium
CGCAGGCCTCACCCTCTTCGCACTATTGGCTTCATCGTTCAACAATCTCGTAGCCGATCTGATAACGCTTCTGATCGTGTGGGTAGCGCCATGGACAGCGATCTTCTTGGTGGACTGGGCACTTCGGGGGGGCCGGTACGACCCGGCGGCTCTCCTCGGGGACGGCGAAGGAAGGCCTGGCAGATTTGGCCTCGGGTTTCGCCCCGGGGCCACATTCGCCATGGCGGCGGGGATGGCGGCGTCGCTTCTCTGTGTCTCGACCCAGGTGTTCACTGGATCGGTGTCGAGTCTTCTTGATGGGGCGGATCTGAGCATTCCCTCCGGGATGCTCGTGGCCGGAGTTTCCTACTGGCTCCTGTGCCGGCGGTCTGTCCGCCGAGAGACGGTTGGCACGCACAACCAGGTTGGCCGGGTCGCTGCCGCCGGCGTTACAGGTCCGAAGTAGGGTGCTGGGATGGCCGATCGGGCCCGCTTCTCAGAGCTCGCCATGGAGCACATGCCCTCGCTGTACTCGGCGGCGTTGCGCATGACCAGAAACCCCGCGGACGCGGAGGACTTGGTTCAGGAGACGTTCTTAAAGGCGTACCGGGCCTTCGACAGCTTCGAAGAGGGCACGAATTTGAAGGCCTGGTTGTACCGCATCCTGACCAACACGTTCATCAACAGTTACAGGGCTGCGAAGAGGCGCCCCGAAAAGGCCGACGTCGAGGACGTCGAGGACCTCTACCTGTACCACCGCCTTGGAGATCTTCAAGGCAGCGGCACCGGCAGATCGGCCGAGGACGAAGTCTTCGACCATTTCACGGACACCGAGGTGAAGGATGCCCTCGAGTCGCTACCTGAGCCCTTCCGAATCGCCGTCCTGCTGGCCGATGTAGAAGGATTTTCATACAAAGAGATAGCGGACATCACCGAGGTTCCGATCGGCACCGTGATGAGCCGGATACACCGGGGAAGAAGGGCGCTACAGAAGGCGTTGGTTGATTTTGCGGTCGCTCGCGGTCTGGTGGGGAGCGTGGAATCCGGTCGCTGAGCGAACGGGCAGGATCTGGGAGAGGACGTTCAGATGGGGACGGGGGAGTTCGAAGTCGATTGCAGTGAGACAATCGAGCGGCTCTATGGCTATCTAGACGGTGAGCTCACAGAAGAAAGACGGTTGGAGATCAAGCATCATTTGGACGATTGTCCACCGTGCCTCAAGGCCTATGACTTCGAGGTCGAGCTCAGGCACGTGATCGCCAATCGATGCAAGGACCGGGTTCCCGAGTCCCTGATGGTCCGGGTACGTGAGGCGCTCATCGTCGAGGAGCGGCGTCAATCCAAAACCTGACGCCCGAGGCGGGCAGCTGCGGACAAGCTCCGTATGCTGGGCGGCATGGGCAACTCGGTGTCATGGGAGACGGCTGAACGTGTAGCCACTTGGGTTGGGGCAGGAAGCCCACCGTTCGGTACCGCCCCCAGGCCGTTGGACCAGGCCACGCGGGAGAGTCTCGACGAGGATTTCGAGCTGGCCACCAGGCGCGCCGAGGAGCTCGTGGTGGCGGCGACGGGCCTGGTGCCGAAGAGCGGACCCGCCCGGGCGAAGGTGGTCGACCGATCGGGTTGGGTACGAGGCAACCTCTCCTCGTTCCGGCACCTGCTCGATCCCGTCCTCGAGCGCCTGGAAACGACGTCGATGCCCGGACCCCTCGCCGCAGCCGCCCGCAACGTCACGGGTGCTCAGTTAGGGGTCGTCCTTGGTTGGATGTCCACGAGGGTGCTCGGCCAGTACGACGTTCTCATCGCCGAAGGCGATCACGACGGGGACGTCGTTTCCTACGTTGGTCCCAACATCGTGGCCCTCGAGCGCCGTCACGGCTTCCCGCCGTCGCAATTCCGGCTGTGGATCGCGCTCCACGAGGTGGCCCATCGCTGCCAGTTCACGGGAGTCCCCTGGCTGCGCGACCACTTCTTGAAGCTGGTCGACGAAGGTCTCTCGACGATGACGCCGGACCCGAAACGGTTCATAGATGCCCTTCGCAGGGCTACCGACGCGGTGCGGCGCGGACAGAATCCGCTCGAGGAGGCAGGTGTGCTCGGCTTGGTGGCGCCGCCGGAGCAGATGGCGGTCATCCGCCAGATCCAAGCCATGATGACCCTGCTCGAGGGCCACGGCGACATCACGATGGACCGGGCGGCTCCAGAAGAGGTGACGGAAGCCCCGAGGTTCGCGAGTGCGCTTCGAGAGCGCCGCAAGAAGGCGAACGCACCCGCGCGCCTGCTCCAACAACTCACCGGGATTGACGCAAAGATGCGTCAGTACCAGCAAGGGGAGCATTTCATCGAATCCGTCGAAGCCATCGGTGGGCCCGAGCTCCTGGCGAGGGTCTGGGAAGGCCCGGAACAACTCCCGACGGCGGACGAGATCAAAAGACCCGAGCTCTGGGTCAGTCGCGTCGGGCCACCCAAAGTCGCAACGGGATGAATACGGGATGAATACGGGATGAATACGGGATGAACAACAGTCCGCCCGCCCGCGTGGTCGCGGCGGATCTCCTCCCCAAGTGCACCTTCCCGCCACCGGGAGAGAAGCTTGTTTGCGCTGTGTCGGGCGGGCCCGACTCTCTCGCCTTGTTGATCCTCGCTGTCTGTGCCGAGTGTGACGTGACGGCCGTACACGTCGATCACGGACTCCGCAAAGGATCGGCCGCAGAAGCCGGTGTGGTGGAAGCCGCCGCAGAATTGCTCGGAGCCGCGTTCGAGTCGCGCCGCGTAGAGATCGCAGCCGGGCCGAACCTCGAAGCGCGCGCACGTGACGCGAGACGATCCGTTCTGCCGGTCGGCGCGGCGACCGGACACACCATGGACGATCAAGCGGAGACCGTCATCATCAACTTCCTCCGAGGTGCCGCGTTGGACGGGCTTGCGGGCATGTCACAAGGCCCTTCGCATCCGATTCTCGGAATTCGCCGGCATGATGCCGTGGCTTTGTGCACGACCAATGGCCTCGAACCCGTCTTGGACGCGAGCAACAGAGACATGCGATTCCTACGCAACCGAGTTCGTCATGAACTTCTGCCGTTGCTCTGCGACCTCGCCGGCCGTGACATCGTCCCCGTTCTCGCACGCCAGTCAAATGTGATGGCAAGCGAGCGCGACCTCTTGGACGATTTGGCGTCCGAGCTCGACCCCACCGACGCCACCGACATCCGAGAGGCGCCCCGGCCGTTGGCTCGACGGGCGGTGCGGAAGTGGCTCCAGGGTTCGGCCGAGCATCCGCCCGACTTCGCCGGTGTGGAACGCGTACTCGCAGTCGCTGCCGGATCGGTCAGGTCCACAGAGGTTGTGCCCGGAGTACGCGTGAGCAGATCGGGTGGCCGGCTTTCTGCTTCGGATATCCTCAGCGGACTATGACCCGAGCCTCTCCGAGAGGGCCCAGCTCGGTCGCTCGGTGATGGGGGACCTCTGGGCCGACGAATCCGATCTCGGTCGCGTCGTCGTTGCCGAGAAGGAGCTCCAGGAGCGGGTCACCTGGCTCGGTGATCAGATCACCGACGACTACTACGACCGTCCGCCCCTTCTTGTCGGCGTCTTGAAGGGGGCGTTCGTGTTCATGAGCGACCTGGCTCGGTCGATCCGGCTTCCGGTCGAGGTTGATGTCATGGCCGTGGCGTCGTACGGGTCGGCGACGACGACGAGCGGGGTGGTGAGAATCGTGAAAGACCTCGATTCGGACTTGACAGACCGTCACGTCCTCGTGGTCGAGGACATCGTCGACAGTGGTCTCACGCTCTCCTATCTGAGACGCAGCCTTCTGGCACGACAACCTTCTAGCTTGGAAGTGTGCGCCCTCCTTGTAAAGGAAGGTCGTCAGCGCGCCCCCGTGGACCTCAAGTACGTCGGCTTCCGCATACCTCCCGACTTCGTCGTGGGCTACGGGCTCGACGTTGCAGAGCGTTACCGTAATCTCCGAGACGTCCGGGTCTACGAAGGACCGATCCCCGTCGACTGAAGTCGACTGAACCCGACTGAACCCGACTGACATCGACTCAACCCGAACAAACCCACAAGAGCCGGACCAGAACCCAAAGAAAACAAGATGAGCGTCGACGTCGACAAGGTGGAACGCCTGGTAGCCGAGCTGCTCGAGGCGATAGGGGAGGATCCCACCCGCGACGGGTTGCAGGCCACTCCACGGCGGGTTGCCGCCATGTATGAGGAGCTGTTCTCGGGGCACGAGAGAGACCCCCGGAGACACCTTGCGGTCAGCTTCGCTTCGGAACACGACGAGATGGTGATGGTCCGAGACATTCCGTTCGCGTCGTTGTGCGAGCACCACCTGGTGCCGTTCATAGGCAAATCGCACGTGGCGTACATCCCCGGCGTGGAAGGGCGGATTACCGGTCTCTCGAAGCTCGCACGGCTGGTCGAGGAGTACGCGAGGCGACTTCAGGTTCAGGAACGGATGACCACACAGATCGCGGACACCATCGAAGAGGTTCTCGCGCCCCGCGGTGTCCTTGTCGTGGTCGAAGCGGAACACCTGTGCATGTCCATGCGCGGTGTGCGCAAACCCGGAACCCTCACCGTCACATCTGCGGTCCGGGGCCTCTTTAGAGACGACCCACGTACCAGAGCCGAGGCGATGCAGTTCCTTCACGGCCGGTGAGAGCAAGCCCACGCCGCAGCCGCACGCCAGGCTTGAACGCAAACCCGGGCCGAAGCGTCGACTCCGCATCTAACCTACGGCGATGATGCCAGCTCAGGCCGATGTTTCCGCCAAGGTCGGAGCTCCGCTCGTGATGGGTGTCTTGAATGTGACTCCGGACTCCTTCTCGGACGGTGGCCTTTACTTCGATCCTGACCTTGCCGTCGCGAGGGGGATGGAGATGGCCGACGACGGGGCTCTGGTGGTCGATATTGGTGGGGAGTCGAGCCGGCCTGGAGCCGAGCCCGTTCCCGA
>DASPVS010000155.1:0-7730 GCA_035622235.1 Acidimicrobiales bacterium
AACCAGTAGCCGGTGCCGAGCTTTATGAGACCGGGAGAGGTGACGGTGATCGACTGCCCGCCGGTGACCTTTTCGTCTATCCCCAACAAGATGCCCGACACACCGAGAGTCACTATGAGCGAGTTGACCCCGATCCGGGCCACGGTGTTGCCGTTGCTCAGCCCGACGAACGCGGCTACCGCGATAGCGACGAGGACCCCGATGACCGGTGACCAGGCCTGAGTCGCAATGAACCACGCGCAGAGAACCTGGGTCAGCCCGGCGTTGTTTCCGACGGAGAAATCGAACTCGCCACAGGAGAGCGGAACGATTATCGCTATCGCGAGGATGCCGCTCACACCCTCGTCCGCCAACACGTTCCTGATACTGGCGAGGGAGAGGAAGGCGCTCGACGTCTTTGGCCAGACGCAAAAGAAGAGGAACGTGAGCCCGAAGACGATGACGAGCGCATACCGCTCGATGAAGCCCAAAGCCCGGTCGCGCCAAACACTCTCGTCAGAAACAGGAGGAGTCGGGCTCGGGGGAACAGTGGCGGCCTCTGACTCGGGAAGCGCTCCTGGTGTCACGGTCACGACGCGACCCCATGTGGGCTGAACGAGAGCTCGGTGAGCCGTGAGGGTTCGATGTCGGAGCCCGAAAGATCCGCAATTATCCGACCTCTGGCGAGAACCACCACTCGGTCAGCGACCCGGGAGAGCTCCTCGAAATCGCTCGTGACAAGAAGTGCGGAGCACCCTCCGGAGACCGCTTCGCGCACGAGGTCGTAGATCTCGACGCGCGCGTTCACGTCGACCCCTTGGGTGGGCTCGTCCAGAAGCAGCACCTTCGGCTTCCGCCGAAGCCATCGCGCAAGGATGACCTTCTGCTGGTTTCCGCCGGACAGAGTCCCCATTTTCTGATGTTCCGAGGAAGCGCTGATGAAGAACTGTTTTATCGACTTGCGCGCGTCGAGGTCCGCGGCGCGATTGCTCAACGTGAACCCCTTCCAGTACCTACTCACCATCGCCGCGGTCACGTTGTCAGAAAGCGATAGATCCAAGAACGCGCCTTCTGTGCCTCGGTCCTCTGGAACGTACGCGATCCCAGCAGACATCGCCTCTCCGATGTGGCGGAATCGAACCTCCTCGCCTTCGATAAGGATTTGACCCGAACGAATCGGATAGGCACCGAAGATCATCTTGAGAAGCTCGGATCGCCCCGAACCGAGCAACCCGGCGATGCCGAGCACCTCGCCACGCCTGAGCTGAAGGTTGACCCCGCGAAGAGGACCCCCCGACAGGTCCCTCACTTCCAAGGCGACCTCTTCGCCGCGCACCTCCGGCATCGCCGGAAAGACGTGATCCACGGCTCTGCCCGCGATCAGCTCGATCATCCGGTTCTCGGTGATCTCCTGCCCGCGAAGAGTCCCTGCGAGCTGTCCGTCGCGAAGCACCGTCACCGTCGCGGCCGTGTCGAGCACTTCGTCCAAGCGGTGGCTCACGAACAGAATCGTCTGACCCATCGAAGCGAAGCGCTGCAATGCTCCCATCAGGCGGACGACCTCCGCGCGGGGAAGCGAAGCGGTTGGCTCGTCGAGGACGAGCACACCGCCGTGCTCACCTTCTTGATCTTGAAGAGCTCGGACGATCGCAACCATCGCGCGTTCCGCAGGGCGCAACGTGCGCAAAGGGGCGTCGGGGCGAACCGGAATCTCGTAACGCTCGAGCAAAGCCTGCGTACGGCGCTTGAGCCTTCGCCACTGGATCCAACCGAGCCTGCTCGTCTCAAAACCATGTCCGATGGCCATGTTCTCCGCCACGGACAGATCGAGAAAGACGGCGGGGTTCTGGTGAACGAAATGAAGGCCGAGGATCCTCGCCTTTTCGGGCGACGTCTGGTTGGAACGCAGCTCTGTGTCCCCAACGGTGATCGTCCCCCCGGGGTCGCCGCGATACACGCCGGCGAGGATTTTTATGAGTGTGGATTTCCCCGATCCGTTCCCTCCGATTAGTGCGTGTATCTGCGCCGGATCGACATCGAACGAGACATCCCG
Organism: Acidimicrobiales bacterium; assembly: GCA_035622235.1. Taxonomy (GTDB): domain Bacteria; phylum Actinomycetota; class Acidimicrobiia; order Acidimicrobiales; family UBA8190; genus DASPVS01. The sequence goes on from DASPVS010000155.1 coordinate 2,033, forward strand.
CAGCGCTCTCGTGCCCGGAAAGGTCTTAGACAGGTGTTCGATCCGCAGCGCGGCTGGCGAACGAGCATCGAGGTCGTCGGGCTCAGCCACTTTTGCAGTCGCCGCGTGGGGTCATCCGACGCCCCAGGCTTTCTTGTACTCGGCTTTGTAGTCGACGCTCGGTACGAGCTCGCCCGAAGCCGGCAGGTTGTGGGTCGCATCCACGAGTGTCCACCCGATGCCGCTGTCAACAGGTTTCTGGTGGAGGAAGACGCTGTTCATGGTGTCGACCGATGCCCACCCCACCCAGTCAGACGAGATCACGTTGACAGCGGTGATCTTGCCTTGGCGGAGCAGGTTGAGCTCGTCCTCGAATCCCTCTCCACCCATGACGTCGATATGACCCTGATGGGTCGTCAACGCAGGCGCGATTCCCAGGGTCGTGACATAGGTGTAAGGGCTCTTGATCCAAGTCGCCGTGGGGAACCGAAGGAGCTCCGCCTGGATCTTCGGCACGATCTGCCCGTCCGTGAGATCGGAAGTGGTGACTGTCAAGGTGTCGAGGATCTTCGATCCGCCCGACGCCTTGATGTAATTCTCGAATCCGAGAAGCGTCCAGTAAAGAACCGTGAACTCGGGATCCTGGATCGCAATTATCTTTGCCGTGTTGTGTGAATCGGCGACTATGTACGCTGCCTGGTCCGCACCGTAGGACTCAGCGAACAGATCCAGGTTTGATGCCCTCGGGCCGAAATTGATGTTGGCGCTGAACAGGCTCTGCTTCGCCCCGATCGAATGGGGGTCGTTGCAGTCGAATGCGTAGATCCCAACGATTGCAATCCCTTTGGCCCTCGCTTCTTCGAGAGGTTGGCGGACCGTGTCGCAGTCGATCGCGTCGAGGATTATCCCGTTCGCGCCTGCGGCAATCGCTTGCCGCACCAGCGGCGCGTAATTCGACGGGTTGAGCGCTGCGTCGTAGAGGTCGACCTTCCAACCGATAGCCCTGGCCGCGTCAACCGCGCCGTCGGAGGGGATCGCACTGCTGCTCGCGGCTTGTCCGGACGAGATCACCACGACGAACTTGTTCTTGGCCGCAGGGCGAGGCGTCGGGTCGACGTTGCGGTTGGTTCCCTGTTCGGCCTTGGCAACCCTTGCCTGTGCGGCGGCGACAGCTGCGCTGTTTGAAACGCCCGAAGAGCTCCCTTGCGAGCCCCCTTGCGTCGTGGAGCTGGTCGCCGAGCCGCAAGCAGCCACCACCAGCGCGGCCGACGCCAGAACGGCGAGATTCCTTGCGGTAGAAAGTCGACGGGTCATGGCACTCCCTCCCCGCCGCTCGGATCATGACATCTCTGAGCGACGGCGTCACCCTAGCCCTGCCGTTCCCAAATCTGGGGGAACAGTGGGCTTCGCGCCGCCGCTCGCGACCGCTCGATATACCTAGTTCTGGAACCTGAGAAAGCCCTAGAGTCCTCTCTCTCGCGCCAAGGATCTCCCGAGATCTCCTACGGCGCCGGCCGCGGGGTCACTTCGTGGCGTCCCGACGCTTTCGCCGAGGCTTCAACGCAAACCACCAAATGCTCGCGATGGTCCCGAGCGCCCCCAGGACCGCCAACGGCTTGAACATCTTCCTCTTAGGGCTCACCTCACCGACGATAACCCGCGGCAAGTCGCTTTCGTTCACGAGGCAACGAGGGTGGCCTCTCCGGGCTGCCAGCCGCAAGCGGTGAGTCCCCCGGTCTGCATCGCTGCAAGGGTCCTCAGAACCTCGTCCGTGTTGCGGCCCGTGTCGAGATCGTTGACCGAGACGAATCGGATCACGCCATTCGGGTCGACGATGAAGGTCGCGCGAAGCGCAACACCTTCCTCTGGATCGAGAATCCCGAGAGCAGTCGAGAGCTCCCGTTTGATGTCGGACGCCATCGGAAACGGCAGCGTACGCAGATGTGGATGGTTCTGGCGCCACGCCAAGTGCACGTACTCGTTGTCGACGCTCGCTCCCACGACAGAAGCTCCTAGCTCGTCGAAATCTCGCGCAAGGCGGCCGAAGTCCGAGATCTCCGTCGGGCACACGAACGTGAAGTCCTTGGGCCAGAAGAAGAAGACGAGCCATCTACCTTTGTAGTCCTCGCTCTTTACTCGTTCAATCGTCGGATTGGTGGCGCCATGCACCGACGCCAAGTCGAATTCCGGAAATCTGTCACCTACGGTCAACATGGGTTCCTCCTAATGTGCTTCGCAACTTTCATGCTGAGATCTGTCATCGCTCGCTGTTTTTCCCGCTCCTTGGGATCAGTGCATCTCTCGTTCTCGTGCCCAGTGGTCCAACTTTCGCTTTAACTCGTCCTACGAACCCCGAAACAAAGCGCGGGCCGCGTGAGTAGATGCCGTCGGGTCATCTGGTTGCTGAGATGCACTGAGACGGCGTGCGGCGCAGGCGCTGCATATACCCCGAAAGATCACTTGTGCCTCGTCGACCTCTCCCCATTCCCCTTCGGGTGTGAGACACGGTTTGGCGCCGACCACGCAGGGCACGTCGGTGACGACACCGCATTGCCTGCAAACCGCGTGGTGATGCCACTTGGTGCCCGCCTCGTAGAGCGTTGCGCCGGGCCCCGCGTCGGCCACCATGACGAGGCCCCCGCCGGCAAGCGCTCGGAGCGCGTTGTACACGCTTGCCCGTGCATGTGCCTCTCCCGCCCTGGAAAGAGCTTCGTGGACTTCATCGGCGCTTCGGTGCCCACCCATCGCCGCGAGGGCCCGGTACACAGACGCTCTCGGCCCGGTCACCCGCAGGCCGGATCTTCTAAGGGCGGAGCGTAGGGCTCGGGAATCGAGGGAAAGGCCTGCTGACGACGTCCCCGGCAGATCGTCCGGTCGAACGTCCGGCGGCTCGACCCGGCGCTCCTCCGGTCGCCCAATGCGCTCAGGATCGACACCTTGTGGCTGAGATTTAGACATTGTCCAGATACCGTTGCCACCCACGTTACCGGCAGCGCCATTCCCGGCAGGTCGATCACGAGTCCAAACTGAGCCTGATGGCAGCTTGTAGGTCTGCGCCGACGGGACCGCTGCGTCCCGACGTGCCGAACCACCTCACACAGCCCTAACATCCTCACAACCAGTGGTTCACGGAGCTGGGAAAGAATGGTCCGAAGGCAGCTGGTCTCGGATGGCCGCCCGACGGCGTCCGGACAAGGGCGGTTGGTAGGAACCACTGAGCGAAGGAAGTCGAGGACGGGTACATGTACAGGAAGCTCGCCACCGCTGTGCTCATCGCGGGCACCCTTTCACTTGGAGTGGCCGGCGCCGCATCCGCGGCGAGCACCACAACGACGGCTCCGAAGGCGGAGCACTCGAAGACGAGCTCGCATGCGCCCGGCACCGTCGGCGGGACCGTGGCCGCCTGGTGGGCGGTCGTGGACCAGAAGTTCGCCGGATGCAACCGAGCTGGGACGCGGATCGCAAGGTTGGAAGAGGTCGTGAAGAAGTCTCAGGCGCTCGCTAATCGCTCCGAAGCGAACCTCGCCGAGAACGCGATCGCAGACGTCGGGAAGCCCCGCAAGCATCCGAAGGAAGCGGCCGCGCTCAATTATCTACACAACAGGACGATCAAGAACTTGAACTCTTTGACCGCCAGAGCTGAGCGCGAGATCTCGAAGATCCAGTCCAAGTGCAACGTCGGAGGGTCCGCGACCTGAACCGCCTCAAGCCTCGAAGAACCGGTTCAACCTTTGAGGCACCGCGTCAGGGTTTGAGGAACCGGTTCAGGCTTCGAGGCACCGCGTCAGGGTTTGAGGAACGGGTTCAGGCTTTGAGGCACCGCGTCAGGGTTGGACTACAGGGACCGGTTCAGCCGCCGGTAGATCTTCTTGTTCTGCTTGTACAGATTCACGAACTCAGCGAAGAGCTCGTCGTAGACCCCGGCATTCGTAGCATCGGGCTCGAACGTCGATTCGACGGGCACCATCGCGGGGATGTCCTCGGTCCGGATCCTACCTAGCGCCAACAGGGCGAGAAATGCAGCCCCCCTGACATTTGCGAGCACGGGCTCCGCGGCTTGCTTGATCGGCCTGCCTGTCACATCCGCGTGGATCTGTGACCACACTTCCGAATTCGCTCCACCCCCGATGAAGACGAGCGAGCTGAAGGGCCGTTTCACGAATCGCTCGACCGCGTCGAGCAACCAACGTGAGTTGAACGCAACACCTTCGTATGTCGCCCGAACCATCTGTGAGCGGGTAGTAGCGAGAGAGAGGTTATGGAAACCGGCTCTCACCGTGTGGTCGTCGACAGGAGAGCGCTCTCCGTTGAGCCAAGGTGTGAACAGGAGCCGACCCGACCCGACCTCTTCCCGTTCTGCCATGGCGTCCATGCGACGGTAGACGTCACTGCCGTCGTTTTCGGCTGCTTCTCTCCTGTCCACCTCATCGGAGTGCCCGCCACCGCGGTCCCGAGCGTTCGACTCGAAGAGGGTGGACGCGAGAAAGGTGAGGCAGGCCCCGGCGGTCTCGTGTTCGTCCGCCACGACGTAGCGCCCTGGCAGGGCCGATGGGATCGACGCGATGTTGCTCGTCACCGAGGTCCTCTTGAAAGGGACGTGACAGGAGATCCAAGAGGACGTCCCTATGTATAGGTGCGCCTCGAAATCGCCGACGGCGCCCGATCCCACCGCCGCGGAGTGCAGATCACCGCTCGCCGCACATACGGGTGTGCCCGGGACGAGCCCGAGATCGCGGGCCGCTTGTTCGGATACACCCCCTACGATCGCGCCCGTCGGTACGAGGTCGGGAAGTTTCGCTCTCTCCAGCCCTGACATTTGAAGAAGGCCGCTGTCGTAATCGACACCGTAGATCCTGCGGTTGTCCGTGACCCAGTGGACCGCAATCGAATCGAAGGATGCCGCGAAACGACCCGTCAGCCTCTGGTTGACCCAGTCGACGGGCTCGAGAAATTTGTACGTCGACCGGTAGACGTCGGGTTCAGCCTCGCGGATCCAAAGGATGTGGGCAGTCGGGTCCTTGCCCGAGTGTCCGGGCGCGCCACCTGTGAGCCGGATCCAACGTTGGACCTTCCGCACGTCGTACCCGAGCACGTTGACGTTGCCTGCGGACTGCCGCCGCATCGCCTTACTGCCGCGCGAGTCCATCCAGATGACTGCAGGCCGCAGTGGCGAGCCCGCTCCGTCGACGGCGACGGTGCCGGACCACTGACCGGTACAGGAGACTGCGACGACATCGCCAGGATCTGTCCCCGAAACCTCCATCGCTCGCCGGGTCGCTCTGGTGATGGCGTTCCACCACTCTGCTGGGTCTTGCTCTGCTCCCCCGTCGGCGAGCAGGTGCAACCCCACCCGTTCCGAAGCGCTGCCCTCCACGCACCCGCTCTCCGAGACGACGCCCACTTTCGGCCCGCCCGTGCCCAGGTCGATCGCGACGACACGGCCGTCGTCGCGGTGTCCCGCCGGCGCGCCGGAAAGTGCGCCTGAGGCGCCAACGCTCCCATGAGCCGGGCGACGATCGGAAGATGCGGGGTTGTTCATGGTTGGATCATGGTGTTGCCCAAAGTCGTATACGCGATGAAGACGAGCGGCAACAACGCTGCGAATCCCAAGGCGAGCATCTGCCACCATTTACCCCGGACAATGGACGCCACGGCTATGAGCGCCGGGAAGGCCCAAGCGAGGAGACGCGGTTTGAAACCGAGCTGGTTGCTTATGAAA
>DASPVS010000156.1:0-11273 GCA_035622235.1 Acidimicrobiales bacterium
GTCAGAACTACATGATGATCCTGGCAGCTGTCGTCTGCCTCGGTGCTCACGCTTGGCAGGTCTGGTCGCTGGACCACGTGATCGGGATCTTCTGAGAGCAAACTCTCAGGCCAGCAGCAAGCAGGAGGCAGCAAGCAGCAAGCAGGAGGCAGCAAGCAGCAAGCAGCAAGCAGCAATTCGGAGAAGTCAGAGAAGTCAGAGAAGTCGGAGAAGCAGGCGTCATGTCGATCGGGATCGGAGACCACCACGAAGAGTTGATGCGGACGGTGCAGAGGTGGCTCGAGTCACGCTGTCCTCCCGAGGTGCCGAGATCGTTCCTCGACGAAGACAAGGAGACGATGCCGCCGTTCTGGGCTGATCTCGCCGACCAGGGGTGGTTGCAGGTCCACATCCCCGAGGGTCACGGGGGTCAGGGCTTCGGCTTTCTCGAGCTCGCCGTCGTCCTCGAGCAAATGGAGAAAGCACTCCTCCCCGGACCAGCGGTGCCCACTGCGCTCGCAGCTGCCCTCGTCTCTGCCGCGATCGGGTCGGAAGCGAAGGGCGGCGAAGATCTGGCGCGGGTTCTGCGTGGACTTTTGGATGGGACGACCGTGGGCGCCGTCGCGCTGGCCGGAAGCGGCACATTGGAGGGCACCCGTCAGGCTGACGGTTCGCTTCTTGTTTCAGGCACACTGCGTCCGGTTCTCGGAGCTGGGTTGGCGAACATCGTGATCGCCCCTGTTGCGACAGGTGCCGCTTGGTGCGTCATCGACCTGGACGAAACGGGAGCGTCGGTGGAGCCCATCGCGAGCTTGGACCAGACACGACGGGTCGCCGAGGTACGGCTGGATCGTGTGAAGGTCCCCTCGGATCTTCAACTCGAGATCTCGGGGAGGCTCGTTCACGACATGGCGCTCGTGTTCGCGGCGGCCGAGGGTGCCGGGGGCGCGCGGTGGTGTCTCGAGACGGCGAACGAATACGCCAAGAACCGCTACCAATTCGGAAGACCGATCGGGCAGTTCCAAGCGGTCAAGCACAAGCTCGCCGACATGCTCGTCGTCACAGAGCAAGCGACGGCTATGGCTTGGGACCTCGCACAGGCTGCGGACGCGGCGCGAAACGTCGCATTCTCCGAACCAACTCCGGAGGTCGACGAGCTGAGCCTCTGCGCTTCGCTCGCCGGATCGGTGGCGGTCGATGCATATGTCCGCTGCGCAAAGGACTGCATTCAGATTCTGGGTGGCATGGGCTTCACGTGGGAGCACGACGCGCATCTGCATCTGCGGCGAGCGCTCACGATCCGCCAGCTCGTTGGCGGCACGGACTTGTTGCGCGTCGCAACATCGCGTTCTGCGCTGGCCGGCAGCCGGAGGTCCGTCGGAACGGAGCTGCCCCGCGAAGCTGAAGCGATCCGGGCCGAGATCCGTCCGCTCGTGGACCAGGTGAAGTCCGTTCACGGAAGCGCTGAACGGAGACGGCTTCTCGTCGAGTTCGGGATGATGGCACCTCATTGGCCGCCGCCGGGGGGCAGGAACGCCGGCGCGCTCGAACAGCTCGTGATCTCCGAGGAACTTGCAGCAGCCAAGCTGTACGCGCCGAACCTGGCCGTGGGTGCGTGGGCTCTTCCTACGATCATCGCCCACGGCACGAAGGAGCAGCAGGACCGATTCGTGACGCCAAGCCTCTTGGGCGAGATCACGTGGTGCCAGTTGTTCAGCGAGCCCGGCGCCGGGAGCGACCTGGCGTCGTTGTCGACGAGGGCGACTCGGGTCGAAGGCGGCTGGGTCTTGAGCGGCCAGAAGGTCTGGACATCGATGGCGCAGCGCGCCGACTGGGGTATCTGCCTCGCGCGCACCGATCCCGATGCGCCCAAACACTCGGGCATCACCTATTTCCTCGTGGACATGAAGAGCGAGGGCATAGAAGTGCGTCCGCTTCGCGAGATCACCGGTGACGCCCTTTTCAATGAGGTGTTCATCAACGATGTTTTCGTTCCTGACGAGTGTGTCGTCGGGGCGGTCAACGGAGGCTGGCGCCTCGCTCGGACAACGCTCGCGAACGAGCGAGTGTCGATGGCTTCGGGGATGACGTTCGGGACCGGCGTCGAGACGATTCTCGGTTGGTTGTCGGGGCGTCCCGAAAGGGCGGAAGACCCGCTCTTGCTCGAGTACCTCGGCATGCTCCTCGCGGAGGCGCATTCACTCGCGTTGCTCGGCGAACGAACCACGTTGCGTTCGGTCTCCGGTGTCGAGCCGGGTCCCGAAGCGAGCGTGCGCAAACTGTTGAGCGGCGAGCACGAGCAGCGAGTGAAGGAATTCAGCCTTCAGATCCTCGGATCCGAAGGGGCGACAGTCGAAGGGGACGCCGCGATCATGGGGCGCGCTTTCCTGTCGAGTCTGTGCCTCACCATCGCCGGAGGCACGAGCGAGGTGCAGCGCAACGTGATCGGCGAAAGATTGCTCGGGCTTCCGAGAGATCCAGAGCCTGCACGCTGAGGTTTGACAGTGCATTGGCGCTTGAGGTTGGCAGTGCAGTGGCGCCGAGGGTGACAGTGCAGGGGGCGCCGAGGTTGACAGTGGCGCTGACCGACACGCAAGCTGCGTGATCTGATTCGAATCACCGCCTGAGCTGCTCGAGGGTCTGACCAGGCTTGAAGGAGAGACATGGGCCAAGTTCATTTCGAGGATGTCAACGAGGGTGACGAAGCCCCTGTGATCACCCACAAGCTGACCCGCACCGACCTGGTCCGATACGCAGGGGCTTCCGGTGACTACAACCCGATGCACCACGACGAGGTGCTGGCGACCGCCGCCGGGCAGCCGAGTGTCTTCGGCCACGGCATGTTCTCTATGGGCCTTCTCGGGACTGCTATCACCAACTACGTCGGTGAGGGTGCGCTCACGAGCTACAAAGTTCGTTTTGCGCGCCAGACGTGGCCCGACGAGGAACTATCCACTTCGATCAAGGTGAAGAACAAGCGTAAGGAAGGCGACAAGGACGTCGTCGATCTCGACGTGAGCCTCGCCAACGCCGCCGGCGAAGTGAAGGTCGTCGGAGAGGCGACAGCGGTTCTGCCTCACCGGTAGTTGTCACTGCGGGTTTCGCGACACCTGCATTGGCACGCCGGTAATTGTTTTCGGGTGCATATGGGCCTTGTGGCGATTGTGGCGCGCCTTGGCGCTTGTGGCACGCCGTGGCGCTTGTGGCACGCCGTGGCGTTTGGCGCGCCGTGGCGTTTGGCGCGCCGTGGTGCTGCTGGCGCGCTCTGGCGCGATCAGAAGAAGCTGAAGGGCGGCAGGCCGGGGTCCCGTTCTGCGAAGAGCTGTGACTTCGCATCCGCGAGCTCTTTTGGAGTCCATGCGCCGTCGCGCTGAATCGATCCTGCTGGCTTCCAACCCTGCATGACCCAGACGGATCCGCCGAAGACGACGAAGTTCTGTCCGTTGACGTCTCCGGCGTCCGGCGAAGCGAGGAACACGACGAGCGGTGCAACGTTCTGAGGACCGAAGGCGTCGAATTTTCCTTCTTGGACCTTGGCCATCTCCCCGAAGAGGTCCTCGGTCATCCGCGTGCGAGCACGGGGCGAAATCGCGTTCACCCTCACGCCGTACCGCTCGAGCTCGCGTCCGAGAATGATCGTCATGGCCGCGATACCCGCCTTGGCCGCTCCGTAGTTGGCCTGACCGGCGTTCCCGAAGAGACCGGCCTCGCTGGCGGTGTTCACGATGCGGCCGTATACGTCCTCGCCCGCCTTGGAGCGGTTGCGCCAGTGGATTGCCGCAAAATGCGAGCAAGCGAAATGACCCTTCAAGTGGACACGGATCACGTCGTCCCAGTCCGACTCGTCCATGTTGAAACTCATCTTGTCCCGGAGGATCCCGGCGTTGTTCACGAGAATGTCGAGCTTGCCCCAGGTATCGACTGCCTGATTGACGAGCGCTTCGGCACCCTTCCAGGAGCTCACGTCGCTGTCGTTGATCGCCGCATCCCCGCCGGCGGCCTTTATGTCATCCACGGTCTGCTGAGCGGGCGACTTGTCTCCGCCCTCCCCGCTCAACGACGCGCCTACGTCGTTGACGACCACCTTGGCGCCCTCTGCGGAAAGTTGAAGAGCCTCCTCCCGGCCGATACCTCGGCCTGCGCCGGTGACGATGGCAACCTTGCCGTCGAGCATGCCCATCGGTGACCTCCTGTGGCGGTGGGCGGATTCATGGGCATCGGACCGGGCTCCCGCTCGACCGTCCCACGTTGACGTCCGTTCTAGATCCCGGGCAGCATGGCCGATGATGCGTGGCACGGTCAAAGCGGACGCCCGACGATCGCAACGGCCGCAAAGGCTCTGACAGCCCGACACGACAAGCAAAGGCTGGGCAAAGGCTGGGCAAAGGCCGAACAAAGGCCGAACAAAGGCCGAACAAAGGCCGGGGAGGAAATCAGTGAGCACGGTGAGGTTCGACCTGCCGATTCCCGACGACTTCACGAAGACGTGGTGGGACGCGACCGCCGAAGGGCGACTTCTCATCATCCGTTGTGCCTCTTGCCACGAAGCTCACTATTACCCGCGGCCGTTTTGTCCCAGGTGCGGGTCGTCAGACGTCTCGTGGGAAGAGGCGAGCGGCGAGGCCGTCCTTTACACCTGGTCGGTCGTTCACCGAAACGACCTCCCCCCCTTCAACGAGCGGGTGCCGTACGTCGCTGCGATCGTCGATCTCGCGGAGGGCCCGCGCATGATGACCAACGTCGTCGATTGCGACTTCGACAGCCTGAAGGTCGGGATGCGACTTCGGGTGAAGTTCCGGGAGATGGCCGACGGGTATTTCGTGCCGGTCTTCACCCCGGAGTAGGGGTGTCCACCCGGGAGTAGTCAGCGTCCACGGACGAGTTCTGAGCTAACTCTTGCTCGCCGTTCTCAGTGTCAGCGAAACAGCGATCTGCAAGCAGCCGTAGATGATGAGCCAGATCCCGGACAGGAGCGCGATGATCACGAGCGACAGGCCGGGGTAAACCAACGCAAGAATGCCCACCACGAGGCCGATCAGGCCTGCGATCGCAATCCAGACGCGATGCGGCCGCTCCGGGCTACCGAAAGCGGTGAGCAACTCCACGATTCCTCCGATCACCCAGAAGATCCCGATCAGAAAACCGACGATCTTGATCGTCTCGAAAGAACGATGCAGGACGAGGAGGCCGATCAGAACCGCCAACAGGCCGAAGAGGATCCCGAGAAACCGTGTGCCGCCCTCGACATCTCTCGTGGCGATCGATGCGACCATTCTGAAGACGCCGGCGATCAAGAGCCATATCCCCAAAAGGATCGCCACGGCGTAGACGGTGTCCACGGGCCGGACCGTGATAAGGATTCCGAGCACGAGCGTCACGATCCCGAAGAAGAGCAACCAGCCCCAATGCCTGCCGATGCTCAAGACAGGGTCTAGAGGATCCTGCGCGGACGCGGAGTCCACCATTTTGCCTCCTCATTTTCTTTTCCTGTCCCGCCAGGGTGCAGAACGACGTTAGACAACTGCTGAGAGACAACGGGGGACCATGCCAGAGCCTGAAACCGAAGCATCCGCTGGCCGTTCGAGAGTCGCGCTTATAACAGGGGGAAGCCGCGGCATCGGCAGAGCCTGCGCGCTCGCTCTCGCCGACGACGGGTGCGACATTGCGGTCAACTACCGCAAGAACGCTGAAGCCGCCGCCGAGGTCGTCGAGGCTGTGGAGAACCTCGGTCATAGGGCCGTCGCGTACCGAGCATCGATCGAGCTTCTGGAGGACTGCGAACGCCTGGCCGCTCAGGTGCTCGATGACTTCGGCGCGGTGGACGTGCTCGTCCACAGCGCCGGAGTTGCCAGTCGCGGCGGTACGGTGACCCAAACCGAACCGGAGGAGCTCGAACGCGTCGTCAAGATCCACGCTTTCGCGCCCCGTCATTTGTGCAGGCTGGTCGTTCCTTCGATGAGGACCAGGCCGCGTGGCGACATCGTGTTCATATCGAGTATCGCCGTCCGCCGTCCCGCTCCGAACGGGGCTCCATACAACATGGGAAAAGCAGCTCTCGAGGCCCTCGCCTGGTCGCTCGCGGCGGAGGAACGGAGCAACGGGATCCACGTGAACGTGGTCGCTCCCGGACTTGTCGTGACCGAGATGGGACGGCGCATGGTGAAGGCGATGGGTGTAGATGACATAGGCACGCTCGATGCCCGCTCGCCCTTCGGACGTGTTTGCAGGCCCGAGGACGTCGCGAACGTTGTGCGTTTCTTCTGTTCCGAGAGGGCCGGCTACGTGACGGGACAGTTCGTGACCGTCGACGGCGGCGGGAGCTGAGGGACTCGGGACCTGAGGGACTCGGGACCTGAGGGACTCGAGAGTGGACAGGCTCGGGAGCTGAGGGACTCGGGAGTTGACGGCCCGCGACGGCCTCAGGACCCTGGTCAGAGGCCAATTCCTGGTGCGGGCGAGAGTGGTGCCGCCAGAGTGGTGCCGCCAGAGTGGTGAGGGCGAGAGTGCGGGCGAGAGGACTTGAACCTCCACCCCCTGTCGGGGACCGGGACCTAAACCCGGCGCGTCTGCCAATTCCGCCACGCCCGCTTGCGTGCCGACCAGGACATTAACCATTGCCAAAGGCAACGGACGCGAACTGGACTCGGGCCAGTGTGACAAGTCCAGAATTTGATAAGACATCGGTCTTCGCGTGGGGGGGTGCGCATGGTTCGGTGGTCGAGAACGATGGTGTTCACGAGCCTTCTCTTCGCCTTGTGCGTGTCTCTGCTCGGGAGGGATTCAGCCAGCGCAACAGGACCCGTACACCTACCTCCCGTCCATGCGATCCACGTGAATTGTCAAGACCCCGGCGGCGGGGATGGCTCACAGAGCGCGCCGCTGAACTCGTTGAGCGAAGCCAGTGCAGCAAATCTTCAGCCCGGCCAAAGCTTGCTTTTTGAACGCGGCACGGTCTGTAGCGGCGCGTTGGGAGTGCAAGATTCCGGGACGGCTGGTGATCCGATCAGAATCGGTGCCTACGGAAAGGGACCCCTGCCCCAGATCGTAGGTAACGGTCCCGACGCGGTGCTGCTCGAAAACGCGAGCAATGTGACCGTTGAAGATCTCGAGATAACCAACCCGGGTACGCCCGACACTCCGCGTCGTGGAGTTCACGTAGTTGCCGACGGCAAGCTCGTCGAGGACGTGACGCTCGAAAAGCTCTTCATCCATGATGTCGACGGCGATCTCCAGAAGGACACGGGTGGCACGGGGGGGATCCAGCTCGATGCCCTTGGTACAACACCATACGGGAGGTTCGATCAGATCACGATCTCCGACAATCAGATCGACAACGTGTCGAGAAGTGGAATCTTCATCGTCGGCACCCAGAACAGCGACCGTCCGGACTCCTCAAAACCGTGGCCCTTCGGATCGACCGCGATCGTCGTAAGTGGCAACAGCCTCGATCATCTGGCCGGTGACGGGATAGTCGCAACGGGCACGGTGGGAGCAGTGCTCAAAGACAATGCGGTGTCCGACGGAAACGAGGCGGGCACACCATATAACGAGCCGGGCGCAATCTGCGATGCCGGGATCTGGGCATGGAACGCCAACTCGACCCTCATCGAAGACAACATCGTCTCGCACATGGAGTTCAACGGCTGTGACGGAGAGGGCTACGACGTCGATTACAACCAGGACGGGACCATCGTCCAGGACAACATCAGCGAAGACAACGGTGGCGGTTTCATCCTCTTCTGCACGGACAAATATCCCCACCACGGCGACGTGCGCTACAACCTGAGCATCGACGACGCTGCGACGATCGAGGACGCGCCCTGCGACATCGGAGCGGGGAACATCGGCACCTTGAATGGCATCCGGATGTACAACAACACGATCGTGGCGCCCACCCCTCTTGCAGCATTGGAGATGCTCCCGCTCAGTTCGCTGTTCAATCCCGGGGACTTTGTGTTCGTCAACAACATCGTGGTGGCGACCACGCCACAGTCCACTCCTTTGCCGTGTGGCGACGATTGCTCGAACAATCTCTTCTTCGGGCTGCCGTCATCGGGTACGAACGCGTTGAACGGGAACCCTCTGCTCAAGGATCCCGTGGGCCGGGGCACGACGCGAGAATCCATTGCGAAGGGATTCCAGATCGACCGAAAGTCCCCGGCGGTCGGGGCCGGAGTGCCGGTGACAGGTGGCGCCACTCAGGACTTCTTCGGGCACCCGGTACCCACAGTGACGCCGCCTGCGATCGGGTTCGATCAACCGCCGGTCCGGGCCTCTTGAACGACGGCGGCGGCTTGGCAATTCGTGGCGGAGCCCGAAGGGCCTAAAAAAGCCCAGAAAGGCCAAAAAAAGGCCAAAAAAAGGCCGGCTGAGCAGGGATAACGTGGACGACCAGGCCCTCATCTGCGCTCTCGAGAAGGAGATGATGGCCTTCCAACGGCCCCCGCTCGCCAACCAACGGCCGCCCTCTCGCCAATTTCGCCACGCTCTCGTGGGACCCGATGATCCTAGGTGTCCCAAAACGGCAGGTAGCCTCGTCCCCATGCCAGCAGACATCACAATGCGCAGCAACGGGCTGCCCGACGCCGCCTCGCTCGACGTCTTCCAACGCCTCTTAAAGGAACGAATCATCTTTCTCGGCACCTCCATCGACGAGACAGTCGCCAACCTGGTTTGCTCCCAGCTCCTGCTTCTCGCAGCAGAGAACCCGGAGCGAGACATCGCCCTCTACATCAACTCGCCCGGTGGTTCTGTGACCGACGGGCTCGCCATCTACGACACCATGCAGTACGTCAGCTGCGACGTGAGCACGATATGTGTCGGACTGGCGGCGTCGATGGGGCAGTTCCTCCTCTGCGCCGGGACCGCAGGAAAGCGCTTCGCCTTGCCTCACAGTCGAATCCTCATGCACCAGCCGTCAGGCCAGATGCAGGGTCAGGCTGCCGACATCGCCATCCAGGCGGAACAGATCGTCTATCTGAAGCGGATGATGGCCGAGCGAATCGCCTTCCACACAGGGCAACCGGTGGAGCGAATCGAAGCCGACTCCGACCGCGACCGGTGGTTCACAGCCGAAGAGGCCCAGGAGTACGGCTTCATCGATCGCGTCATCGAGCACACGGCCACGGCGCCGGCCGGCAAGCGCTGATTCGCGAGAGCGTTCGCCCGAACTGGTCATTCACGGACGGGTCCCGACATGAGGGTCGGAAGATCAGATAATTAAGAGCGGGTCACCATTCAGACGATGAAGCGAAGGCCATGACGGATCTGAGAGCCGGGTCGTTGGGCATCCCAGGGGTGAAGCCTGCCGACGAAGACGCCGGGCCGTCGGTCCTCGGCGACGTCGATCAGTCAGAGTTGGAGGTCCGTGCCGCGCGCGCCCGCGCCCGTGCCCGTGCACATGGCCCGAAGACCCAGCGCGTCGTCGCGGCACGGCCGAAACTCAGATACCGGCTTCTCGAGCTACTCAGGTCGAGGGAGCTCTTCGTCTTCCTCGTTCGCAAGGAGATCAAGGTCAAGTACAAGAACTCGTTCCTTGGGTTCTTGTGGTCGATGCTCAACCCTGCGCTCACGATCCTCGTCTATTTCTTCGTCTTCCAAGTCGTCCTCAAAAACGGGATCCCGAGCTTCGTCATATATCTGTTCTCGGGGTTGCTGGCCTGGAACCTCTTCCAGACCGGCGTGCTGAGCGCGACGAGCGTTGTCGTAGGCAACGCCGGGATAGTGAAGAAAGTCGCGTTCCCCCGGGAGATATTGGCGCTCTCGTCTGTGGGTGCGGCATTCATGTTCTTCGTGTTCCAGTCGACCGTCATGATCGGCTTCATGTTGTTCCTATTGCATCCCCCTGCATGGGCCGATCTTTGGCTGCTCATCCCCGGGATGGCCGCCCTGCTCGCTTTTTCGGCGGCTCTCGCAGTATTTCTCTCCGCGGTCAACGTCTATTTTCGTGATACCCAACACCTCATGGAGGTGCTCATAACAGCGTGGTTCTGGGCGGCGCCGGTCGTCTATTCGTACGCCAACTCGATTGCTCCCAAGTTCGCGACGCACTGGGCGGGCTTCAAGATCATCTACTGGGCCAACCCCCTCACTCCCATCGTCCTGACCTTCCAACGCGTTCTCTACGCGCGCGGCATCTACCCCACGACCCACAAAAGCGTGTTGCCCAACTACAGCATCGGCTGGTACCTCGCTAGCGACCTGATCGTCCTGGCTGTGTCGAGCATCCTCTTCCTCGGGGCGATGGTGGTCTTCGGCCGCCTCGAGGGCAACTTCGCCGAGGAGCTCTGAGGGTTCGATGGGCAACGTCTCCGTCGACGTCGTCGACGTCTCCAAGAGGTTTCGTCTCTATCACGAAAAGCATCAGTCTCTGAAAGAGCGCGTCGTCCACGCGGGGCGTACCAAGCACGAGGATCTATGGGCGCTCAAGGACGTCAGCTTCGAAGTGATGGAGGGCGAGACCGTAGGGATCCTCGGTCGAAACGGCTCGGGCAAGTCGACACTTCTCAAGTGTGTCTCGGGCATCCTCCAACCGACGAGCGGGGAGGTGAGGGTTCGGGGACAGCTGGCGGCCCTTCTCGAGCTTGGTGCCGGTTTCCAGCCCGACCTCTCCGGAAGAGACAACATCTATCTGAACGCTTCACTCCTCGGACTGTCGACGCGCGACGTGGACAAACGCTTCGACGAGATCGTGGAGTTCGCGGAGCTCGAGAAGTACATCGACAACCAAGTCAAGTTCTACTCCTCCGGAATGTACGTACGACTCGGTTTCGCCGTCGCTGTGAACGTCGACCCGGACGTGCTCGTCGTCGACGAGGTCCTCGCGGTTGGGGACGAGGCGTTCCAGCGAAAGTGCCTCGACCGGATCAAGGAATTCCAAGAGGAGGGGCGCACGATCCTCTTCGTGACTCACGCGCCCGATCTGGTGCGCGCGATCTGTGACCGGGCGGTGGTGCTCAACGGCGGACGCATGGTCGGGGTCGGCACACCGGGTGAAGCGATCCGCGTCTTTCGCGAGCACCTTCTCGATGGTGGGCCTATCGCGGACGTCCTTCCTCCGAGCGCTGCTCGCTCAGCCGGGTATAGGGGAGCCTCCGGCACAACTCTCCAAGAACGTCCGATCCAGTTCACGAGCATCGAGCTCGAGCACCCGGGCAGTGGCAGTCGGCCTCATCTGCTTCCCGGGGAGCCGCTCGTCATCCACGCTTCGTTCGAAGCGATCGCGCCCGTGCAGGACGTGGTCGCGTCGATCGACATCCACAATCCCGAGGGCAATCACATATTCGGTTCTGACA